>CALBXO010000344.1 GCA_937890335.1 uncultured Pseudomonadota bacterium
CTCTTGAGCAATTGCATTGCCTGACGGTACCCGGTCTCAGCCTCGTCCAGTTTGCCGTCAAATCGTGCAATCTCGGCCAGCGCGTTCACGCAATTGCCTTCCTCATTGCGGTCAGCGATCCGCTCACTCACGTCCCGCGCCCGCAGGTAGAACGCCCGCGCCACCGAATAGCTCTGAAGGGTCCGGTGGATGTTCCCCAGCCCGTAGAGGCACATCGCGCACTTCCGGTCGTCCGACTCGCGGGAGAAGGATGCAAGCGCGGCCTCATAGAGTTGGCGCGCGACCTCGTGCTCGCCCGCTACGCGGGCGACGATCGCGCAGCTGAGCGTCCAGTCGGCGGTCAGCGCCGGGTCGTCCGCGACGGCGGTGTAGCGACCGGCCTCCCGGTTGAAGGCGCGGGCCGTGTCCAGGTCACGCCTCTGCCGCGCGCAGTGCGCCCGCACCACCAGTGCAGCGGCGCCGACGCGGGGCCAGGCATGTTGCGAGGCGCCCGCTGCGGCTCGCGCCGCCCAGGAGTCCGCCTCCTCAAACTGCCATGCCAGGCGATGGATCTGCGCCCGCGCTACCCAGCCGTCGCCCCAGGCCGAGTCCCGCTCCCACGTCTTGAGCCGCTCGAGCACCGCCTCCCGCTCCGCGAGCAGCTCCTGGGCCTGTGCAAACTCGCTCCGCGCCGTGTGCTGTTCTGCGGCGTCGCGCAGTGGATCGATGGCCTCTGCCAGCAACCCGGCCTCCATCAGATGCCGGGCACGTCTCTCCGCGATGCCCATCGCGCCGGTGGGATAGACTTCCCCCAGCATTCGAGCGCATGCCGCGTTCAACACCTTCCATCGTCCGCGCTCCACGGCGGAACGCACCAGACTCTCGCGCAACATGCCGTGGCTCAGGCTCCACCCGGTGGACGTGGAGATGGCCAGGCCCGCTGCGAGCAGTGACGCGACCGCCTCATCGGGGCCGACTGTGGGGTCCACGTTGGCACAGGCGATCGCAAACTCCTTGCTCTCCACCGCACCACCGAGCACGGCGCCCAACTCCACGAGGGCGAGCGAGCCCTCGGGTGCGGCCGCCAGCAGCCGGTCCAGGTGCGAACTCCACACCTGGTGAAGGCCGTCCGGCAGCTGCAACGCCTCGCCCGCTTTGAGCACAAACCCGTGCGGGCTCAACTCCAGCGCGCCCCTGTGGACCCAGTCCCCAACCACCCTGACGGCAAACAGTGGGTTGCCGGCGACGCGGTCGACGACCTGCTCCGCCAGCGCCGGCGAGAGGCCGAGAAGCTCCCGGACGAGCTCTGCGCAGTCCGTGTCGGGGAGGGGCGGCACGACATGCGTGATCATGCCCGCGTCGTCGAGCGAGCGCAGCCGCTCGGCCTCCAGCGGGCGACCCACCAGCTGATCGGCCCGCGCGGTCAGGACGAACAGCGCCGGCACCGCCGATACGCCCCGTTGTTTCAGGCAGTGCTCCACGAGTCCCAGCGCGTCCAGGCCCCATTGCACGTCGTCGAGCCAGACGACCACAGGCCGCTCACGGCCCGCGCGGCGCAACAGGCGCTCCACCAGCACGTAGCGTTGTGCGGGCGTGCGCAGACGCAGTGAGCGACGGTCGTCGGCCACCGCGCTGTCGCTGATTTCGGCCAGGGCGTGCCACTCGAACTCGTCCTCGATGCCAACGCCGCGCAAGCGCTTCTCGAGATGCTTCAGCGTGGAGTCGCTCTCGAGGCCGATGCACCCGAGATGGGAGGCTACCATCCGCCCGAGACCGTGCGCCGGGCCGGCCATCGGCTCGTGCATCGCCCGCATCACCCCGGCGGCACCGAGCTCGTGCGCCCGCTCAGTCAGCCACTGGGCGAGGCAGGATTTTCCGGTGCCAGAGGCGCCGGTCAGGAGGACCGCCCGCGCCTGCCGGGAGTCGTGCACCGCGCGCAGCTGCGCCCAGAGGTCATCACGCGTCTGCACCCTGTCCACGACGGGCACCGCGCGCAGGCCAAAGAGCCCCAGACCGGCCCCCAGCAGCTCCAGCGGACGCTGTCGGATGGTGGCTCGCCAGGACTCCGGCATCGGCGGCTGCGTCAGCGTGGCCAAGGCCCGCGTCGCGGGCTGCCGCGCGTCGTTGCGGGACAACATCTCGGTCCATCCGGTCTCCGCGATGTTGATCTCGGGAAGCGTGACCTGCGCCAGTGTGGGTGCAGAGCCGGCGTCCCGCGCCTCCGGCCACGCCGGCTGCGAGCCGGTGAGAAACCGTGCGCGCGTCGGGAGCTCCACCGAGACAGCGGGCGGTGGGAGGCGGCTTAGACACCACGCCGCGTCCGCAGCGTGCCGAAACCGCCGCTGCGGATCTTTCTGGAGCAGCCGCGCGATCCAACCGGCAAACCCCTCGGACACGCCAAAAACCGGGGCCAATGGAGGCACGTCCTCACGCAGGTGCTTCCAAGCCAGGGCAATGACGTTGTCCCCGTCAAACGGCAGCGTGTTCGATGCCAGTTCGTACGCGAGAACGCCCAGCGCGTAGAGGTCCGTCCACGGCCCGAAGTCGCGCCAGCGTCCCTCAAACTGCTCCGGCGCCATGTAGTGGGGCGTCCCGGTCGCCGCGTTCTGCAACGGGCCCTGGGTGTCGTCAGCGTCGGCCACAGCACCGCGGGTGGCCGCGTGCGCGATGCCAAAGTCCGTGAGCTTCAGCCCCGGCCGCAGATCATCGGGGCCACAGACCAGGACATTGGCCGGCTTGAGGTCCCGGTGCACTACTCCGCGCGCGTGCGCGTGCGCGAGTGCAGCCAGAAGACCGAGGAGAACTGAACGCAGTTCCTCCCACCCTGACGGGGTCAAACCCTCCAACGACCCGCCGCTCGCGTACTCCATGACCAGAAACGGACTGCCACCAACGAGATCGCTGCTGCGCGCACTGGCACCCGCTGGCAACGTTCCGAAATCGAGAATCGTCGCGATGCCGGGATGCCGGAGCCGCGCCTGTGCGCGCACTTCACGCTGGAAGAGTTGGAAGAACGCGGGGTCCTGCGCAGACTCCGTCGTCAGAACCTTGATGGCCACCGGAACGCCAGCGCCGCCCGCGCCCGAGAGGTGGTGACGGCCGCGCCAGATCTGGCCCATGCCCCCGCGCGCGATGCGCTCCTCCAGCGCAAACGGCCCAATGCGAAGCTCCTGGCTCATGGACCGTTGAACCCGTTCTCTCCGACGATCCCGTTCTCGACGACGATGTTCCCGCCGCCACCTACAAACCCATTCTCGCCGACGATACCATTCTCGCCGACGATTCCGCGGATGGTGGGCACCGCCCCGGACTTCGCCAACACGTCGAGCTCGCCGTCCAACAGCGCGTCCTGCGCCGCCAGCTCCTCATCTACCTCGACGCCGTCGACGGTCGTCTCGGCGTTCTGCACGACAAGCCCATAGGGTTCCCAGCGCTCGGCCACGTCCCCCTTGAGGATGCGAAGGCCCTCGGCCTCGACGCCGGCGAGGTTCCCCCCGCCAGTGCCGTCGAGAACCAGCCCCACGCGGGGATGCCCGATGATGGTCGTGTCGCGCAGCTGCACGCGCCCGGCCGCACCCACGATGTGCAGGCCGTCGCCTACATCCACCACGCGGTTGTCGAAGTTGCGCGGACGCGACCGGGTGTCTGCGACCATCATGTCGGACAGGGACACATCCGCGCTGTCGCGCAGGTAGAGGGCCGCCCCACCGTTTCCGCTGATGTTTCCGGCGCTGAGCGCGAGCGCGTCCACGCCCGAGTCCTGCACCCAGACCCCGGCGTTGTCGTTGTCGACGATCTGGACGCTGTCTGCCTCCGTCCGCCCGTTCGCCTGGAAGAGCCCAAAGCCCTGGTTGTCCGCGATCATCAGGTCGTGGGCCTGCACATGCCCGCCACCGACGACCACAAGGCCCATGGCCGTCTGGAGATCCGCGCCGATCTCGTCGGTCACCTGTCCCCCTCTGATCGCGACACCGTCGAGCTCGAGAGAACCGGCCTCCACCACAACCCCAAAGCCCAGGCAGTTCTCTACGGACCCCTCGTTCCAACTGCCGCTCGACTCGTAGAAGACCGCGCCGAACCCAGCGAATCCGGTGACGACCAATTGTCGCACCGTGACGTTGTCCGTCTGTGCCACGAGCAGGCCAGCCACCGCCTCCTCCTCCGCGGACAGGGTTGCGCCCACCTCGGCGGCGTCGGCGCCTCCGTCGACCTCCAGGTTCTCCAGCAGCAGCGAATCCGCCGAGTCGATCACGACCGCAGCCCCCGCCGAAACCTCCACGCGGACGCCGACGATCACGATCTGGCCACCCTCACCGATGACCCAACACCGTCATTGACGACGTGCAGCTCACGCAGCGTGGTGGGAAGGTCCCCGCCGTCCAGGCGGAACGCCGCCGGGCCAAGGCCGCGAATGACTGCGCCCTGCCCATCTACAACGACGCCCGCGGGCACGTGAAACTGCCCTTCGAACTCGCCGCCGCCTAGAGAGACGACGTCCCCCGGCTGTGCCGATTCCAGCGCGGCGAGCAGCCCCGCGGTGTCCGTCGGTGCGAACCCGCCTTGCTCAGAGGACGAATCACCGCAGGCGGCCAACATCCAGATCATCAGGAACACGGGGACCAGTCGCATCATTACCTCCAGGGACGCACACCTTAGCACGCCAGCCTCGCGATGCACGCCGCGACCGGACGCCGCCAGCGGCGCAACCTACCCACCGCTCGTGCCCGTCGGCGCTGGCGTTGGCAAACCCACTCGCGCTAACATCGACGACCACCAAGATCCCGCGCCGAGTTCAGAGGAGTCACAAGATGTCGGAACCTGTGCCCAAGTGGAAATTCTACCACCCCCTGCCCTTCTGGAAGGCGATCGGCATCATGTTCGCCGCGGTCCTCGTGGCGAACCTGCTCACGGCGCTCGTTGGGATGGCGTTCGACACCACATTCCACAGCGGAATTGGCGGCGGAATCGGCGGCGGCCTGGGTGCGGCGCTCATCATGATAGCGGCGCAGAAAGCCAAGGCCAAAGAAGCCGCGAGCACCCAGAAGGAGTAGGAATCCCGCTGTGGGATTTTCTCCTCGTCACCGTACGTTGTGGGGCACCACCGGCGAACGCCGGCCCTTGACCACGCAGCCGCTCGACGACGGTGCGTGGAGGTGATAGTGCCGTCCCGTGCGACGTTTCCTCTACATCAGCCCGTACTTTCCGCCCCAATCGCGGGTCGGTGCCCTGCGCCCCCTGAAGTTTGCGCGCCACCTGCCGTCATTCGGATGGGCGCCCGTGGTGCTGTGTGATCTCTGGAAAGGGGCCGCGCTCAACCAGGACCTCACCCGCGCGGTGCCCGACAGCACCATCGTGGTGCGAGACTATAGTCGCCGTGCTCGGTCCGCGTCCGCGACGGCGCCGACGAAGGCACCAACCACCACCGCCCCAGCAGGCCCAAAGCGCAAGCTCCCCATTCCTGAAGCATGGACGAATCCGGAGCTGGTGCCGCTCGGCGAACACAGCATTCACATGCCGCACGCGCTCGCGGCTGGGCGCCGGGTGCTGGCGCAGACGCGCTGCGAGGCCATCATGGTCAACGCAGACCCCTACGCCGCCCTCCTGGTAGGGGCCCAATTGGCCAAGGAATCCGGCCTCCCGCTCGTTCAGGACCTCAGAGACCCATGGTCTGTGTGTGAGCTGCGGCGCCCGCGTCGTCCCGCGCCGATCCGGCGGCTGGTGGACGCGCTCGAGCGCCGGGCATTCCTGCAATCGGCCCACGTGATCATCAACACGGAGACAGCGCTGGCCGACTACCGCGCTCATTATCCGGACTTCGACGCCGATCGGTTCAGTTGCATCCGCAACCACGCCGACCCCTCGCTCATCGGTCACGGCAGCCACCCGGGCTTTGACCGTTTCACGCTCCTGTTCCTGGGCAATTTCCGCAGGTTCCTGGACGGCGGGGTTCTTCTGGAAGTCCTGGCCGCGCTTCGCGAGCGCGGTGTGGATCCGGGCGCGTTGCAGCTCGTGGTCACGGGAGAAGTCGGGGCCGAGACGTGGGAGAAGGCGCGCAGCCTTGGCGTGGCCGACATGCTCATCAAAGCGCCGTTCGTCGCCTACCCCCAGATTGGGCCCGTCATGGCCGCGGCCGACGTGCTCATGATCCTCAGCAACGCGACCCGCGGCCGCATCCCGGCCAAATTGTACGACTACGTGCAGACAGACCGGCCCATCGTCACCGTCGCGCAGAACCCAGAGCTGCGGCAGCTCGTCGAGCAGCATGGCGGCGCCATGTTTGGATTTGACGACGTGGGGCACATCGCCGATCACATCCAATCCTTGCACGCGGCCGGCCGCACGACGGTCGAGCGGCCCGAGGCGGCCTTGCTGGGCAGCCGACAGGCGTCGGAGGCGCTGGCCGCCATACTCGATCGCGTCACGGCGGAGCGCCGCATATGACAGCATCCATCACAGCCATCATCCCCGTGCGCAACCGAAGTGGCGTTCGCGTGGAGAACTGCCTGCGCTCTCTGCGGTGGCAGCAGACCGTGAACGCGTTTGACATCGTCGTCAGCGACCTCGGCAGCACCGGTCCCCACAGGCAATCCATTGCGGAGCTCGCGCAGCGCTACAACGCGCGCCTCGTCTACTCACCCTACGACGGGCTGTGGAACCGCTCGCTGGCCCTGAACATCGGGATTCGGGCCTCGAACACGGACTACGTCTTCTGCACCGACGCGGACATGCTCTTCAAGCCCAATTTTCTCGAGTCTGCGCTCGCGGTTCAGGAGGAGTTGGGAGGCGAGGCCATGGTGCTGTGCCGCTGCCACGACCTGCCGCCCTACGTACCCGAGAAGCTGTGGGAGGTCGCCGACTATCCCATGCTTGAGCGCGGCTCCCACATCCGCAAGACCAGTGGCGTGGGGGCGTGCCAGGTCGCACGAAAGAGCTTCTTCGAGGACACGCACGGCTACGACGAGAAGTATGTGTTCTGGGGCTCGGAGGACGTGGACATGACAGCGCGCGCCGAGCAGTACGGCCTCCAGCTGACCTGGATGAGCGATCGCACCTCCATGCTCCACCAGTGGCACCGCACGCTCAAGCGCGACATGCCGCTGCAGTACCACATCAACAAACTGCGGTTTCGTCTGACCAAGCGAGTTGTGGTCAAGAACCACGGCGGGTGGGGCCAGTGCGCACCGTCCTGATCATCTCCCGCTACTTCCCGCCCCGTTTTGATGTGGGCGGCAAACGGGCGTGGCGTTTCGCCCGTTACCTCCCCGCGCACGGTTGGCGCCCGGTGGTCATGACCTCCAAGGAGCCACCGGAGGACCGCCGCGACCCCACACCGCTGAACCTGCCGGCGGAGGCTCTGGTCTTCCGAGACTACATGCCGCACGACCACCAGGACACGGCGCGCATGAGCGAGCCTACGTCTGCCCGTCCGGTCCGCAAGCGTAGAGAGGGGCGCAAGATCGTCTGGCCGGTGGACGGCGAGGCCCGGCTGGCGATCGCCGCGGGTTTCCGCGCCGCCCGCCACGCGCGAGAGGTCGGCGCGGACGTGATCTTTGCCACGAGTAGCCCGTACAGCGTCCTGCTGGCTGGCACCATCGCCGCGGCGCTGACACGTCTCCCGCTCGTCCTCGATCTCAGGGATCCATGGTCGCTCAACTACCTGTCCGCCAACCGTCCCAACTGGGCACGAAGGCTGGACGCCGGCGTGGAACACCACTTCTTTCGACGTGCGGACAAAGTGCTGCTGACCTGCGCAAGCGCAGCGAACGCGTACCGCGCGCGCTACCCGGACCTGCCTGCGGGCCACATTCAGTCCATCACCAACAGTTTTGATCCCGTATTCGCGCCCGCTGGCGCCTCCCCGCGCCCCCAAAAGGTGCGGTTGCTGCACTTTGGGAGCGTCTACGGCAAGCGCACGCTGCGGCCGGTTCTGGAGGCCATTGCCTCGCTGCCCGACGAGGTGCGGGACGGGCTGGAGCTGCTCAACCTCGGTCGCGTCTCGGAGGAGGATGTGGCCCTCGCCGCGTCGCTCGGGGTCTCCGAGCAGCTGCGCTGGCGCGGCGCGGTTCCCTACGCCGAGGGCGTGGAGCTGCTCGCCGCCGCCGACCTGCAGGTTCTGCTGGCCTACGGCGATGAGACGCTCTTTCTTCCGGCCAAACTCTTCGACTACCTCATGACCGGCGCGCCGATCCTGTGCGTCTCGGAACCGTCGGAGCTGACTGAGATCATCGAGGAGACGCGGGCAGGCCGGTGGGCGCGAGCTACGGACGTCGTCGGTGTTGCGTCCATCATTCGCGCCGCCGTGGACGCCCGACGTACCGGGACCCCGTTGACGAACCCGGAGACCTCGGCCATAAGCCGCTACGCCGCACCGGCCACCACCCGCGCCCTCGCGCGGGTTTTGGACGAAGTCTGCGGCCCACCTGGAACCTGAGAGGACGCCCCATGCGGATTCCATTCAAGAAGTGGCTCGGTCGTCGCGAGGATCCCGCCCCGGGCGAGCCTCTCCCCGTGTACATGCACCCCGTGGAGTGGTCGCAATTGCTCGCGATTCTCGAGACGCTCCAGCCGGCGCGGGTCCTTGAGTGGGGAAGTGGCGGCAGCACAAGGGCCATCCTGGAGCACTGCCCGTTCATCGAGCGCTACGTGTCCGTCGAGCACAACCCGCCCTGGCACGCGCGCGTCCAGGAGCTCGTCAGCGACCCACGCCTGAGCCTCAACCTGGTGGAAGGCACGGAGAAAGAGCCCTTTCCGGCCAAGGGCACGAAGAACCGAGGCACCATCATCGGAGACTGGTACCTCAAGTGCGAGCACGACCCGAGCATCATGGCGGACTACGTGGCGTTCCCCGCCACACTCGGCGAGCGGTTTGACCTCGTCCTCGTGGACGGTCGCGCACGCACCCACTGCCTCAAGGCGGGGTGGGAGCTGCTCGACTCACCGGGCGTCCTCCTGATTCACGACGCCCAGCGGGAAGAGTACCACCCCACAATCCGGTCCTTCCCCCGCGCCCGATTCCTGGAGCCCTGGCACCAGGGTCAGGTCTGCCTGATCCGCAAGTAGTCCCCCTTGCGGGCACCCGGCACGCGGGCGATAACGAGCCATGGCGCGCCTCCCCAAAGTCTGTGTGATTGGTGCTGGCTCCAGCGGCCTCCCCGTCCTCAAGGCCCTCTACGACCAGGGACTGCCGTTCGACTGTTTTGAGGCCTCAGACCGCGTGGGCGGCAACTGGGTGTTTCGCAACGCCAACGGCATGTCGTCGGCCTACCGGTCGCTGCACATCAACACCTCGCGGGATCGGATGCAGTACGCCGACCTGCCGATGCCGCAGGACTACCCCGACTTCCCTCACCACGAGCTGATCGCCACGTACTTCGACGACTACGTGGACCATTTTGATCTGCGCCACACGATCAGCTTCGACACGAAGGTAACGGGCGCGGTGCGGGAGGACGATGGCGTCTGGCGGGTCGAGGTGCAGCGGTCCTGGCGAGAGGATGGCGCACGCGAGGTGCGATTCTACGACGCCCTCATTGTCGCCAATGGACACCACTGGAGCCCCAGACTCCCGGACCCGCCGTTTCCCGGACACTTTGACGGGGAGGCGTTCCACAGCCACCACTACCTGGACCCGTCGCAGCCGCACCAGCTCGCCGGCAAGCGCGTCCTGGTGGTCGGCATCGGCAACAGCGCCATGGACATCGCGTGCGAGCTGGGCAGGCCCGAGGTCTGCGACCGCGTCTGGCTCTCCTGCCGTCGGGGCGCGTGGGTCATCCCCCACTACCTGCTGGGCAAGCCGCTGGACCAGCTGCTGGTGCTGCCGCCCTGGGTCCCGTGGTCGGCGCGAATCGCCGCCGCCCGCAGCGTCTACAAACTTGTCGTCGGCAAGATGGAGAACTACGGCCTTCCGACCCCCGACCACGCGCTGGGTGAGGCGCATCCCACGGTCTCAAGCGAGTTCCTCCCCCGGCTCGGGCGCGGCGACATCGGAATCAAGCCCAACCTGACGCGCCTCGACGGCGACGGTGTCGAGTTTGCTGACGGTTCTCGCGAAAAGGTAGACTTCATCATCTACTGCACAGGATACGATGTCTCCTTCCCGTTCTTCGAGGCGGGTTTCCTGCCGTTGCAAGACAACGATCTGCCGCTGTACCGACGGATGGTCCGTCCGGACATCGACAACCTATTCTTCGTGGGGTTGATGCAGCCGCTGGGCGCGATCATGCCGCTGGCGGAAGCACAGGGGAAGTGGATCGGTGAGCACCTGAGCGGCCGGTGCGCGCTGCCTTCGCCGGGCGAGATGCAGGCCGACATCGACAAGGTCCGGGCGGCGATGTTCAAGCGCTACGTACAGTCCGCCAGGCACAC
>CALBXO010000345.1 GCA_937890335.1 uncultured Pseudomonadota bacterium
GGCAGATCTTGTTGCGCTTCGGTCGCCACAACCCAACCCACCCGCACGCGTGGCCGTTTGCGGACCAACCCCTCGTCAACGGAAAGTTCCTCGGCGGCGAGGGCGCTCGCGCTCTGACGGTGGAGTTGAGCTGGCTGGCCCCCCTGCCTTGGTACGTGGAACTCACCGGCGCGGTCTCGGAGGCGCGCAGCGAGTGTTGCAGCCGCAGCTTCCTGGGGGAGGACGGCCCGGTCCCCAACGCAGCGGACGACCTCCTGTACACGCCGCGGCTGGAGCAGTTTTTCCCGCTGGGAGACGACTGGTCGGTGCTGATCGGCGCCTCCGGACAGTTCGGCCCCAGCGGTCCGGCAACCCGCTCGCAGCTCCTCGGCGCTGACCTTTACCTGCGGTGGCGGCCGGCAGACTCGCCATCTCGGACGGCGGTCTCCCTGCAACTGGAAGCCATGTCGCGGCAGAGAGAGTACGACGACACCTCCCACCGGGACCACGGCGGCACTGCCACCCTGCTGTGGGACCTCAGCCCGCGTTGGCAGGTTGGTGCGCGCCACGAGCTGGTCACGGGTCTCAAGGACGACCCCCTCGACCCCGACTGGACCGACGACCGGCAACGCACCACCGCGCAGGTGACCTGGATGCCGTCGCACTTCTCGCGCTTGCGGCTTCAGGGCTCTCGGTCCCACCCGGACGGAATCACGGCGGTCATCCTGGTCGCCGCGGTCCTCATCGGCGCCCACGGCGAGCACACCTATTGAGGGACATCGGTCCCGCCGGCGCGGCGTTGACCTCTCCGCGGACTACACCGGTGGAAGCGTCGGTGAGCGGGCGGCCCACACAGTGGGTCCCTTCGACGCCGCGTCGATGCGGGCGAGCCACGATGCGGGACCACGGGGGCCGGGCCGCGTGAAGGAGTTGGAACGTCGGCGGGCAAGGCGCGACCCCGTGCCCGATGCAAGACGCTACTTGCGCATCATGCCAGCCGCGATCGCCACCGTGAGGCCCGCCGTGGCGCCGACGGGGCCGAGCGACGACCCGAGGGTCGGCGCGGCAACCGCGACGCCGGTCAGCGCCACGTTCCTGTAGAAATCATTCTCCGCCAGATCACCCTCGCGGTACCGCCGGATGTCCTTGGCCATGGTCGTGAACACGTCCACGGCCAGGAAGATGCGGCCCGCGTTGCCGGCGACGCCCTTGGAGATCACGTGCACGATGCGCCACGTGGAGCTCTTTGCGGCGCGGCGCGCAGCCTGCCAGGCGACGACCCGCGCAGCTGCGTCCACGGCGACAATGCTGATGTGACGACGGCTCGCAGACTGGCTTGCGGACCAGCCGCGCATCGTGACGCGCACGGTGGATTTCCAGACCTTGCCGAAGGTGATCGGGTCCCCGGATTTGTACTCCTCGTAGACCTTGAACGTCTCCATCCAGGCCGCGACGCCGAGGGCAATCCCACCGACTTTGAGGCTCTTCTGGCGCGCGTCCATCATCACTTGCCGCAGATCCGGCATGGCCGGCGGCGGTCCAGGATCGGGATCCGCCAGCGGCGCGGTGCGCGCGCGTGCCGGCAGTGACCGCATCCACGCAACGGCGCGCTCTGTCTGGGTGCGCTCGCGCGCCACGTGGGGACCCACCTGGGTCATGGCCGCGCGCAGTGACTTGGAGACGGACATCTTCTTCACATCGAGCTCCGTGCAAGGATCGGGCACTTCACAGCGTAGTAACGCACAAGGGGCGCCACAAGTTCCCGCGGGCAAGCTCGCGGCGATACCTGCCTGCCGGACGGATTCAAACGAGCTCCTGGGGATGGGCGATGAGGCGCTCAAAGATTTCCAGGCTGCGCGCAGCGTAATAGCCGTCCGTGATGCGCTCGTCGAAGGTGTAGCGCACCTCCGCAACGCGGCCGACGGCGAGCTGGTCATCCGCGGTCACGACCGGCGCCTTTTTTATCTTCCCGATGACCACGAACAGCGGGATGGTCCCGTATTCGTAGAGGTGGTGGTACGGGGCGTCCAGGCCGATGCTGCCGAGGTTCGCCAGGAACATGCTCGCGTACATCGGGTCCTGCCGGATCATGGCGTTCGGGATCAGGTTCAAGCCGTCCAGAAAGGCCAGGGCCCGCATGGCGCCCTTGAGCAGGAAGCCCGGGATCTTGAGGACCAGGTCCATCTCCTTCTCCGAGGAGGTCTTGTCCTTGCCCTTGCCCACCGACACCGCCTCGCGAACCTTCCGGGACACATCGGCGAGCCGATCTGTCGGCGCAAAGTCGATCTTGACCGTGGTCAATCGCCCATCGTCGGCGAACTTTTTTTTCACCGCGAAGCTCAGGCTGATCTTCTTGCGTGCGTAGAGGCGGCGGTTGATGACAAACCGGTTGAGCTGTTCGCGCTCGGCCAGCACCCGCACAGCCGCAGCGAGCACGACGTGGAAGAACGTCATGCGGTCCTCTGGGTCCACACCGACGTTCTGCGCATCGACAAAGGCCAACACCGGGTCGACGTCGATCTGCTGCTGAAAATAGACCGCTGACTCGTTCCGGCCGACCATGAGGTACGGCACCATTTGGCGCAGCGGGGACAGGTTGCGGACGCGCTCGCCCTCTTCTCGACCAAAAAGACCCATGTTTGCTCGTTTTCATCGGTGGCGCCGAAGACTATACTGTCATCTACGTTCGTGACCACACACCTGGGGATGCAGTCGGAGACCCGAGCCCAACCGCTTCTACGGATTCCTGAGGGAACCGTATTGAACAACCGCTATGAGGTCACCGGCTTTCTGGGCAAGGGTGGCTTTGCCTCCGTGTATGCGGGCTTCGACAAGGTGATCGAGCGGCAGGTGGCCATCAAGGTGCTGGCCGTCCAGGCCCACGCCATGGACGAGGACTCCTACGCGGACAAGCTCGAGCGCTTCCGACGGGAGGCCAAGGCGTCCGCGCGCATCGCCCATCCGAACGTGGTCACCGTGTTCGACATGGGCGTCATGGCCGACACCATGCAGCCCTACATCGTGATGGAGGTGCTGCACGGACACAGCCTGTCCGAGGAGCTGCGGGATCACGGACCGCTCCACCCCAGCCGCGCGCTCAAACTCTTCGTCGGCGCCCTCGACGCCCTGAGTGCCGCCCACGAACTCGGGATCATCCACAAGGATCTCAAGCCGAGCAACCTGTTTCTCGTCGCGCCCCACACGCTGGCGGAGGAGCTCAAGGTCGTGGACTTTGGGATCGCGCGGTTTGATGAGGAGGACGCCGGTCTGACCGGCACGGGACAGGTCTTTGGCACCGCGCGCTACTTTGCGCCGGAGTACATCTCAGAACAATTGGTCTCCCCGGCGCTGGACGTCTACCAGATGGGGCTGATCCTCGTGGAGCTCCTGTGCGGCCTCCCCGCCGTCCGGTCCAACAACCCCCTCGAGTGTGTGATGTGCCACGGCCGAGGACAGCTTGAGATCCCGGAGAGCCTGCTGCAGGGCCACCTCGGGCAGGTGATCGCCCGCTCGCTGAGCATGAGTCTGGACGCTCGGTACACAGACGCAGGTGCATTCCGAGACGCGTTGAGCGCGGTCGACGCCGCCAATCTGAGCCCCGTTGCCACAGGCGAGATGACGCTGCGCCTCAACGAGGTCTCCACGAGCATGCGGGCCATCAGCGGCCTCAACGTGGCCGTCACAGGCCAGGGCCTCATCCCGGAGAGTCGCACTCGCCTCGTCACCCAGTATCCCGAGTCCGACAGTCACGACGTCGTCATCGACCTCAACGCGGCGCGCACCGCGCTCGCGGGGCCCGAGCCTGATACCAATCCGGAAGCTTTCACGGTGCCCGCGCCGACGCCGGAAGCACGCAGCGGATCCCGCGCCCTCCCGGCCCTGGTCCTGCTCGGCCTGGGGCTCGGTGGGCTGCTCATCGCAATCGGAATTGGCGCGGGAATTGGCCTTCTCTGGCTCGACTCCGCCGACGCGCCACCCGCACCCACCGCAGACGCGCCTCCCGTGCGCGTGCTGGCAAACGCAGGCCCGGAGACGGGCCAGGAACCTGAGGCAGCCGTGGCTGCGCACGGGGCGCCGAGCGCGGACTCGGCCCTGGAAGCTGGCGCCAAGGACGCGGTCGCGGCGCAGGTCCCCGTAGACCCAAAGTCCGCGGACGCCGCACTGGACGAGGCCAAGGCCAAGTCGGGAGACGAAAATCCGGCCGGCACTGACCCTGCCGCGGCGGCCGACGCCGCGCCAACCAGCGATGTCGAGGTTACCTCATCACCCGGCGAGGCCACAGTCTGGGTAGACGGCGAGAAGGTCGGCTCCACGCCGTATACGGCCCGCTTTGCGGACGGCGACAAGCCGAGGAAGGTCGTCCTCAGAAAGGCCGGCTACAAGGCCGCGCGCCTGACCCTTGGCGCCAACGACGGCCCCACGCGCTCGGTGGCGCTGCGCAAACTGCTGACAACGCGGCCCGCGCCCGCGCCGGTGGAAAAGAAGGGCCCCCGGCGAATCCCCATCGCAAGATAGCCCGCCGCCACCGACCACGCAGCCCCCAAAGGTGCCCAAAGTTGGCCCTCCGGGCGGACTGGTGTACAAAAATCACATGACAAAGATCGGGGTCGGCATCATCGGCGCGGGACAGATCGCCGCCCTGCACGCACAGGGTTACAAAGCGGACGAGAGGGTGCGCCTGAGGGCAGTGTGCGACGCACGCGAGTCGTTGGCCATCGACCGAGCGCTCGAGTGGAACGCCGAGCGCTACTACACGAACTTTCGTGACGTGCTGGCGGACCCCGAGATCCACGCCGTGGACATCGCCACTCCGCACCATCTCCACGCGCGCATCGCCCTGGACGCCCTGCGCGCCGGCAAGCACGTCATCATTCAACGGCCGCTGGCGCTCAACGTCGCCGAGGCGGACACGCTGGTCCGCGAGGCCCGCACGCGCAAGCTCCAGCTCGCGTGCATGGAGTGGACGGTCCACCTCCCCGCGATCCAGGACGCCAAGACCTACCTGGAAACCGGCGAGATCGGGGACCCGATCAGCTGCCGCATCAAGGTCAGCATCGGCGCGCCAGAGGGCGGCTGGAAGGTCAGGCCGGAGAGCTGGCTGTGGCGCTTTGACGAGCAGAAATGTGGCGGCGGACCCTTCCTGTTTGACGCCATCTACGGCGCGTTCGTCACCGCGTGTCACCTCATGGGGCCCGTGGACCGCGTCACCGCCGCAATCGGACGGACCGAGATCTACCCGGGGTACTACGTGGACGCCCCCGCGACCGCCATGTGGCGGCACAAATGGCGCTCCTGCCTGGGCAGCCTTGAGGTGAGCTACTCGCCCGAGCTCTACATCAAGAGCTCGCACTACCCGACCGACGCCCGCGTGGAGGTCACGGGCTCCAAGGGCATCATGTGGGCGCGCTACTCGCCCGGGAACCTGACCATGACCCCCGCGCTGCAGATGTACCGCGACGGGCGGATGTTCAGCTTTGGCGAGGTCAAGGACCAATGGGACGGCAGCTTCGAGGCCGCCACCCGCAATTTTGTGGACGCCATCTACGGAATCGACCCGCTGGTGTTCAACGCGGAATCCGGCCGTGAGATGCTCCGCATGACGCTGGCCGCCCGCGAGTCCAGCCTCACCGACCGCGTCCAGAAACTCTTCTGACCCCCAGTGCCCCTTGCTGTCTGAAGACACCGTCTATCTTCGCCTGTCGACGTTCCACGACCTCATTGACGACGCCACCTTCCTTGAGATCATGGAAGGGCTCGTCGACTGGAACCGGCGCCCGTTTGATCACTACACGGACATCGCCATGCGCGGGCGTCCGCGGCCCGTCACCCCGGAGCTGCTCCTGGGTGAACTGCACGCACGTGTCGGCGCTGGGCTTCACCAGATCGCCAGGTTTCGGCTCCAGTCTGACGAGGGGCCCGTCGCGTCGTACGAGATGATGGCCGGCGGGCACCCCTACACAGGTGTCTTTCACACAACGATCGACATCCGCGTGCGGGGTGACTGGGTGCGTCGCAACCCGGAGATGGGTCCGCGCCTGCTCCGAAAGCGCTTTGTCGAGCTGGCGCACCAGACCCACCCGTTCCAGGGTCACGTGCACGACACGGACGACAACTCCATCCAGAACGCCGGCGACGCCGGGCTGCTGCGACGCGGCTTTGGCGTAGAGGTGGACGGGCCCATCGATCTGGCGAGCAACCCCGGCAGGGAGCTGAGCCGAGGTGAGTTCCGGTACGCGGTCAACTGGCTCACGCTGTTTGGCCCCGCGTTGCTCGAGCGGGTCACCGTCGAGGCTGTCCAGTCGATTCCGTGTGGGAACGTGGAGCGGCTGGGCGTTGACTTCCACGCCCGCACCACGCCGGGCCAGCACGTCGCGGAGCGCATGGGCGCCACGTTCCCCGACAAACCCGAGACCTGGTGGCTGCTACAGCTCGGTCCGACTCCCATCCCGTTTGCCCCCTACCGAGACGCCCAGGGACGGGCCCGAGACCACCTGCGCTACGCAGAACTTGCCGAATCCGAGCGCTGGCCCTTGGGCTACTGGCAAAAGAAGCGGTAGGGTCCGGCCCCATGAGACTCTGGTTCGTCATCCTGCTCGCCATGGGCCTTCTCGCGTGTCCCGGCGAGACCCCCGCTCCCAAGACCGACACCGACGCCGGCGCGTCGACCGCGCCCGAAGAGAAGGCCTCCGACCCCGTCGCAAAGGGACCGGCGCTCGTCCCCACCGACCCAGCGACCTGGGTCATCGAGACCAAGACCCGCGACCGACGCAATATGGTCAAAGTCCAGGGCAGCAAGTTCCTGCGCGGCAGCGTCGACGGCGACGGCCACGAGACCGAGCGGCCGCGGGCGAGCCTTCGTCTGGAGACCTACTGGATCGACCGCTCACCCGTCACCGTGTCCCAGTTTGACCGCTGCGTGCAGGCCAACCGCTGCAAGGAAACGACCTTCAGCACGGGACGCCAGAAGAAGACCCACCTCACCCGCCCGGAGGACTGCAACTACGGCGTGGAGGGACGCGAGGAACACCCCATGAACTGCGTGTCCTGGTTTGGGGCGCGCGCCTATTGCCGGTGGGCCGAGAAGAAACTCGTCACCGAGGCACAGTGGGAGAAGGCCGCCCGAGGGTCGGACGCCCGCACCTACCCCTGGGGCCACGACGCGCCCACGTGTGAGCGCGGCTGCTTCGAGAGCGCCGGAGGCAAGGCCTGCGACCGCGGCGAGGACGCTCCGTATACCTGCGAGGTCGGCAAGGCTGAGACGGGCGCGAGCCCCTATGGCGCGTTGGACATGGCCGGCAACGTCTGGGAGTGGACCGACGACGGCTGGAGCCCAAGCTTCTACAGAGACGATCCCGAGGCCATCGAAAACACCTCGCGCACCGACGAGCACCCTGTGCGTGGAGGGAGTGCATCCTCCAACGCGGACGCCCTGCGGTCAGCACGAAGAATTGCCATCAAGGGCGGCGCGACCCCCGCGTTCGTCGGCTTCCGCTGCGCACTGGACTGAGACAGACCATGACCGAGATCGTACGCATCACCATCGACGGACCGTCCAAGAACGCTCTGGGCTCCGCTCTGATGGAGTCCATCACCGCACAGTTCGAAGCCGCAGGCGACGCGCCGGTCATTCTCACCGGCAGCGGCGACACCTTCTCGGCTGGGCTGAACCTGGTGGAGGTCGAGGCGCTGACCGTGGACCAGGGCGAGGCCTTTCTGCGCACGCTTGAGAAGATGGTCAGGACGGTCTACCTGCACCCAGGCCCTACCTGCGCCATCGTCAACGGGCACGCCATCGCCGGCGGCTGCATCCTCGCGCTGGCCTGTGACCTGCGGGTTGCGACCCACAACGACAAGGCGCGCATCGGTCTCAACGAGGTCGCATTGGGTCTCCAGTTCCCACCCTCCCTGTTGGGCATGGTCCGGTCGCGGATTCCGACCGAGCACGTGGAGACCGTCCTGCTTGAGGCGGGCCTGCACGATCCGGAGGACGCGCTGCTCCTCGGCTTGGTCGACGCGGTCACGGAAGACCCCGAGGCGTGGGCGGCGGAGCGCATCCGGCGGAGGTGCCGCCACCCACGCGCCGCGTACGCAGCGGCAAAACACGCGCTGCGCGCCCCCATGGCGCGCATCACGCCGGAGCAGGACGCTGCGTTCATCAGCGAAGTACTGCCCACGTGGGTCTCCCCGGAGATCAAAGCCACGTTGCGGCGATTCCTCGGGCGGTAGCATGGCCCATCGCCTCGTCGCCCTGCTGCTCACCGGCGTACTCGCCGCGGGATGCGGCGATGCAACGCCAGACCCAAACGCGGTCGCGGGCAACAACGGGATCGCCGATGTCGGCGACGACGACGCCCGGGACGACCCTGACGACAGCGGCCAGGATCTGGAGGTCCACGACACCGACCCTGCCGACGTGCGGGACAACGCGGACGGCTCAGACGCTGCCCCGGACCTGGATCCCGACCCCGACGTTCCCGGCAATGCCGACGCAGACGGGGGCGACGAGCCCGGCAGCTGGGACAACCCGGTGCGCATCACAGCGCTACCGTTCCGCTTTGACGGCGACACGCGCGCCGCCCCCTCCCACAGCGCGGATCAATACGCCTGCGCACCCGAGACCAATGAGGGCGGCGGCGAGTTCGTGTTTGTCTACGCGCCGCCAGCGCCAGTTCGGCTCCGCATCGCCGTAGACGATGTGCGGGGCGACGCCACAGACATTGACGTGCACCTGCTCAGCGCGGCCGACCCCGCCTCCTGCACCGCGCGCAACGACGTCTCACTGGAGGCGGAGGTCTCCGCCGAGGTCCACATCGTCGCCGACACCTGGGTCAACGGCCAGGGCGACGTACTGGCCGGCCCCTTTGTGCTCACGGTCGCGCAGGCGCAGCCGCCCGAGCCTGGCGACTGTCTGACAAACCCAATCGAGTGCGACGAGAACGACCTCCCGACACCCAACGGCGTCCCCGAAGAGCCCGTGGGTCTCCGAGAATGCCCAGCCGGCATGGCGCCCGTCGCCGGCTTCTGCGTGGACCGCTGGGAGGCCGCGCTGGTGACCGTCAATCCCCCAGGCCCCTGGTCCCCCTACGCCCATCCCGGCGACACCGAAGTCCGCGCGGTGAGCGCGCCCGGACTCGTTCCCCAAGGCTACATCACAGGCCGGCAGGCGGCCGCTGCCTGCGACAACGCCGGCAAGCGCCTCTGCACCGATGACGAGTGGCTGCGCGCGTGCCAGGGCGCCGCGGGCCAGACGTTCCCCTACGGCGCCGCCCACGAGCCCGGACGCTGCAACGAGGGCCGAACCTGTCACCCCGTGGTCCAGTATTTTGAAACCGGCGCGGACTGGATCTGGTCCGAGCTGGGCCACCCGTGCATCAACCAGCTCCCCGACGGCCTGGCGCCCACCGGTTCGCACCCCGACTGCACCTCGGACGACGGCATCTTCGACATGCACGGCAACCTCCACGAATGGACATCCAACCCCACGGGCATCTTCCGCGGCGGCTTCTACGTGGACGCCTCCATCAATGGCCCCGGCTGTCTGTACCGAACCACCGCCCACAGCGTGGGCCATTGGGACTACAGCACCGGCTTCCGCTGTTGCGCCGACTGACCGGCGCGGCGCCCGGCCTCTTGCGCAAAGATCCTCGCCCGGGCGAAGCTGCGCAGCACACGAATGACACGGAGGCGGACGGGCGCATCGCTGGTTCCTCATGCCCCCACAGGAGCTCCCCATGGACACGACCCCCAACGGCTGGACCGTGGTAGACGCCGACACAGGCGTCCTCAGCTACACCTACAAATTCCCCGGTGGCACGGCCAACTCGCTGGCCGCGCGCATGCCAGACGGACGCATGTTCGTGATGAGTCCGCCAATGGGTGTGGATGAGGGCGTGTTTGACGATCTGCTCCAGTTTGGCGAGGTCGGCGCGGTGGCGACCAACAACGGGTTCCACCACCTGGGTCTTCCAGCGTGGGAGAAGCGGTTCCCCGACGCTCGGTTCTATGCCTCGCCCAAGGCCGCGATCCGGATCGCCAAGAAGAACAAGGACGTCGGGGCGCTGGAGCCCTTGTCCGACCTGATCCCCCTGCTCGGCGACGACATCGGTCTGCGCGATGCCGACGGGACCAAATGTGGCGAGAGCTGGGTGTGGGCGCGCACGGGGGGCGGCTACGCCTGGTATACGTCGGACATCCTGGCCAACATGCCCGGGCTACCCAAGGCCTTCTTTGTGCGCCAGGCATTCAAGCTCACGGGCAGCGCGCCGGGGTATCGCATCTTCAAGCTGGCCATGTTCGCCATGGTGAAGGACCGCAAGGGCGTGTTGCGCCAGTTTGCGCAGGACGTGGAGAAGGCGCCACCCAGCATCGTCATTCCCGGCCACGGCGAGTTGATCACGCGGGCATCGGTCGCCCAGGAGACGCGGGACCTCCTGCAGAGTGCCATCGGCTAGGCCCGGAAACAGCGACGACTTCTTCGCTTCTTTCGGGGCCAGGCAGGTTGCCGCCGACGTCCCACGAGGCCCTTACGACGACTTGGGCAACGCCCCGCGGACCCGGTGTGCCGCGTCTTCATCGACGCGCGCGGTGATCTCCGCCGCCCTCGCGGTCAGCAGCTCATACAACGGCAAGAGGTCCTTGGCGGGCAGCTTGCGCAGGGCCTTCCGGTGCGCGCGTACCGTCCCGGCGTCACCGCGACGCACGGGCCCGGTGAGCGACTGGGCCAGCGCCTTGCGCCCGTCACCACCCGCCTGGTTGCACCGGGCCAGGTTGTCCAGCGTGCCCTGGAGCAGGGGCTGGAGGATGTCGATGCCCGCGTCCGGTGCCACGCCCGCGGACTCCAGCAGATCGCATGCCGCGTCCACAAGCACCGTGAGGTAGTTGGCGCTCAGGACGGCCGCGGCGTGGTAGGCGACCTTGCCCTCGGTGGCGATCGCCAGCGGCTTGCCACCCACCGCCATCGCCACCGCGCGCGCCGCCTCGATGCCGGCCCCCTCAATGGCGAAGGTGCTCCCCCGAAGCTTGTCCGGGTCCCCGTTTGGATCCGCCAACGCCTGAAGCGGGTGGCATCCGCCGAGCGCCGCGCGCATGCCCTCGACGGCCATCACCGTGGACGGCAGGCTGCCCGATGTGTGCAACAATACCTGCCGGCGACCCAGATGGGGCGCCAGCAGCGCGGCGGTCTGCGCGACCGCGTCGTCCACTACGGACAGAATCACCACATCGGCCTTCTGGAACGTGTCCGGCAGCGCGTCCCCGGCCGACACCTCTGTATCGACCAATTGGCTCGTCTCCAACGCCCTGGAGAAGGTGCGGTTCCAGGCACCGACGAGCTCCATCCCGTCGGCATCGGACAGCGCCCGCGCCAAAGAGCGCCCAACCCGGCCTGCGCCCCAGACAAAAATCTTCAAGCGCCGGCCCTCTGCAACCACGCGTCGGCCTGCGCCGCCGGCGCTGCGTAGAGCCGCCGCGCTGCAATCTCGCGCAGCACCGCCAAGCTCATATGACCCTGGCACGCGTCAAACTCGCCCGCGGCCAGGTGTGCGCGCAGGTCCGTAGAGCTGATCTCGGGAAGCTCCACCGCCGAACCAAAGCCTGCCGGGAACGCGTAGCCGCCGCGGCCGAGGATGTGAAAGCCAAAGTCCCGCTCGAGCACATCCCACGACTTCCACTTGTCCCGCTCGTGGAGGATGTCGGCGCCAATCACCAAGCTGAAATCAGCCTCCGGGCGCTGCCGCGTCAGATGCCGCAGCGTGTCCACCGTATAGTTGGGGGCTGGGAGCGTGGATTCGATGTCGGAGACGACCGCGCCGCGCAATGGCTCCGCGGCAAGCCGGGTCAGCGCCAGCCGGTCCGCGAACGGCAGCAGCTGCTTTCCAAAGGCGTGCTCGCCGCAGGGCACGAGGAGCACCTCGTCCACATCGCGCGCGCTGAGCACCCACGCCGCCGCCAGTGTATGGGCCACATGGGGCGGGTTGAACGAGCCCCCGAGCACCGCGACCTTGACTCGCCCCGCGTCGCGCGCGGACCCTGCATCAGCTCGTTCACTCATGGTCACCGGGGTAGCACCCCAAAACCGCAAAGGAAAGCCGATGGTCGTTACCGGTCTCGAGAAGCTGCTCCAGGACCCCACGCTCGTCCGCGGCAGAAAGGTCGGGATGCTCGTCAACCCCGTCTCCGTGGACCGAAAGCTGCGTCACGCCGTGGACCTGGCCCTGGCCGCCGGATGGAATGTGGTGCGCTTGTTCGGACCCGAACATGGGGTGCGCGGCGAGGCCCAGGACATGGAGACGGTGGCCGAGGACCGGGACCGTCTCACGCACCTGCCCGTGGTGAGTCTCTACGGCGCGACGGAGGCATCCCTGCGTCCGCGCCCCGAAGACCTCGAGGGAATCGACGTCCTCGTGGTGGACCTTCAGGACATCGGAAGCCGCTACTACACCTACGTCTGGACCGCGGCGTTCTGCGCTGAGGTCTGTGGCGAGCTGGGCATCGACGTCGTGGTCTGCGACAGGCCCAACCCACTGGGCGGAGTCACGGTGGAGGGAAACGTCGTCACCGAAGGCTTTGGGTCTTTTGTCGGGGCGTTCCCGGCCGCGACGCGGCACGGCATGACCTGCGGCGAGGTGTTGCGGCTCTACGTGGGAGACCGCTGCAACCTCACGGTGGTGGAGATGGATGGGTGGACGCGCGGTCTCTGGTACGACCAGACGGGTCTGCCCTGGGTGATGCCATCGCCCAATATGCCGACTCTGGACACGGCGACGGTCTACCCAGGCATGTGCCTGCTCGAGGGAACAAACCTCAGCGAGGGCCGCGGGACCACCCGCCCATTCGAGCTCTTCGGCGCGCCATGGCTCGACGCCGTCGCGCTCGCGGAGCAGTTTGACGCGCGGCTGCTGCCCGGTGTGGCGGTGCGCCAGGTGAGCTTCAAGCCGATGTTCCAGAAGCACGCCGGCCACCATTGCGCCGGGCTGCAGCTGCACGTCACGGATCGCGAGACCTTCCGCAGTGTCGATGTCGCGCTCGCCCTCATGCAGGACATCCGCGCCCTTCACCCAGACGACTTCGGGTGGCGAGAAGAGGCCTATGAGTTCGTGGCGGACAAACTGGCGATCGACCTCCTGCTCGGCGACCCACTCGTCCGGCATGCGCTGGAGGACGGGGCGGACATCACACAAATCACGGCGGCCCTGGCGGCGGCACGGCAGGGATTCATGGAAGCCCGCGCCGCCGCGCTCCTCTATGCCGTCTGAGGCCCCCAATTGTGTTGCCGCACGCGGGGGTGCTGGGGTAGGCTGCGTGCGGCATGGCATCTCGTACTTCGCAGTTCGATTTCCGCCGGTACGGCAAGTACATGGTGGTTGTGGGCCTCCTTTTCGGGGTGTTCCTGTCCCGGCAGTTTGGCGCCTGCCTCAAGCACTATTGGAACGAGTACGACATCTCCAGCGGCGTCCGCGACGCCAAGGACAGCACCGGGCTGGTCGACGACTCCGGTGTGGTCAAGAAGGGGACCGAGGGCGACTACAATAAAGAGGTCCTCCAGGGCGCGAGCTTCCCGTCGTACGTCGTCTATGTGTGCAAGCTATGCGCGCGGGAGAAGAGCTTCTCCGAGCCCATCTGGGCCTTCTTCACCTTCTGGGGTCTGCTCGGACTTGGCATCGTCTTCATGATTGTGGACCGGTTCGTCGCCTCCGGGTGGCGCGATGAGGTCCGCAAGCGCAACGAAGAGGTCGCGAGCATGAAACGCGGCCGCGAGGACGTGGACCTCGCCGTGCGCCGCGCGCAGACCACCAGCAGCATGCGCCAGATAACCAAGCCCATTGAGGTCGACGGCATCGACGTTGGCCCCGAGCTGGGCGGCGGCGGCATGGTGATGAGCAACAGCGGGGACATCCCGACGGTGCCCCGACCCGCCTCCCGTCCCGGCCCTCGCCCGTCGCTGTCGCTCGACGACGCTGACGACGAGATGGAGGAGTTTGGCCGCGCCGAGTTCTCCATCGAGCGCAACGCCGCGGACGACTCCGGCGATCTTGGTATCGATCCCGCGAGCTCGCCCAGGATTCCGGCCCGCGAAGATCTGGCGGCCCTCGGCCTCGGGACCGCGGACGACGGTGGCTGGCTCAGTGGCAACCACGCCGACGACGAGCTCGGCGAGTTCTCGATCGACAACGCCGCCAGCGAGAGCTACGACTCGCTCCCAACCGGCATCTCAAGCCCGCTGAACGCCGGCGTAGACAGCGACGACGGCTTCCCCAGCTTCGACGGCGCCGACAGCGCACTCAGTGGCCTCGGAAGCGTCGGAGCTCGACCGAGCCTCGGCGACAATGACCCCCTGTCGACAGCTGGAGATGATCCGCTGTCAGACGGCGGTAGCGAAGACCGCAGCTTCGACGACGACCCCCTGAGTTTCGACGATGCGTCCGGCGACGATGCCCCGCTGGGTCGGGGTGCAAGCAGTGCCGGCGCGACCGCCAGCGGCGTGCGGCTCAGCCAGAGACGGCTCGGACAAAAATCCCAGCGGCCACTGGCCCAGGCGGCCCGCACAGAGAGCCGGCCGTCGCGCCCAGTGTCTACGGTCGGGGCCAGCTCCACCATCCGCAAACGCTTCGGAGCGTGGGTTCCCAAGGGCCGGGAAAACGACCGCGTCGTGTATGCCTGCCCCGAGGGCGAGGGCAGCCCCACCGGCGGGGACTCACCTGAGCACCCCATCGGCGGCATCCTGAAGGCCATCAAGACCGCCTCCAAGCTCATCGCCGAGGGCAGCGGGGCCCATGTCCGCTTGCTGCCGGGCCTGTACCGCGAGACGGTCCGCATTCCCGCGGGTATCGCGGTCGTCAACGACGGCATCCCACGAGGACTCGAGCGCGACGAGTTGCGCTTCTGGCTGCTCGGAAGTGACCAGAACGAGGACCGCTCCCACCACGTCGTCATCGCGCCGCCTGCCGGTGCAAACCAGGTCGCCACCGTCACCATCGAGAAAGCCAACGACGCCATCCTCGCGGGTGTGCACGTCGTGAGCCGCGCGGAGATCGATGGCGACGGCGAGGACAGCGGCCCGTCGCGCGGCGTGGAAGTGATCGACTCCTCGGGAGTCAGCCTTTACCTCTGCCACATCGCCGGCCACAAAACCCGCGAGGATGGCGCCGGACTCTACGCGAACCGCGCGGGTGACTCCCCGGAGAAGCGACTCCTGGTCCAGGACTGCCTCATCGAGGCCAACCGGACACAGGGGCGCGGGGGCGGCGTGTTCCTCGAAGACACGGTCGCCGTCGTGCGCGGGTCCGCCGTCCAGGCCAACGAGGCCGCCGTCAACGGTGGCGGGGTCTGCCTCCTCGGCGGCGGGGACCGGCAACTCCTCCTGGAAGACTCCATCATCACCGACAACGTAGTGCACGTCCCGTCGGGATTGCCGCGCGCCTCGCGCACGGGCTGGGCGGGCGAGGTCGGACACGGAGGAGGCCTCTTCGTCGACGCGGGCTCTGTCCACCTCAAAGGCAGCGACGTCATCGAGAACCTCGCGCAGGGCGCCGGCGGCGGCATCTTCGTCACCCGCGGCTGCATCCTCATCGAGGGCAACCCCGAGGCTGTCGAGCTCACCGGTCGCATCGCGGGCAACAAAGCGCTGCGTGGCGGCGGCATCCTCCTGAGCGGCGGCAAGGTCGGCGAGGAGGTCACCGCGCTCCGGGCGCAGAACGCGGAGTTCATCGGGAACGAAGCCAAGGAGAGCGGCGGCGCCATCGCAGCCTTCCGCCTCGCGTACGTCGAGCTTCACGACACGCTGATCAAGCAGAACACCGCCTCGGCCGAGTACGGCGAGGGCGGCGGCGTCCACATCACCCTGGGATGCAGGGCGAAACTCTTCAACACGGAAGTCTCAGAGAACACCGCGCAGTTCCGCGGCGGCGGCGTGTCCGCCTGCAACTCCTCGCTTCGGATGTTCGACGGCTGCGAGGTGCGCGGCAACCGCTGCAGCGACGGGGACACCGGCGGCGTGGCCTTCTACACCATGGAATCCAGCTATCTGGAGGACGTGCGAAAGAGCCGCGAGTTTGAGGACCCCGTCGTGTTCGCGCTGGGCGAGGTCGATATCAAGAGCAACCACGCCGCTCGGGGCATCGGTGGCCTCTTCGTGGGCAACTACGTCAAGGAGGCGACCCAGGCCATCACCTTCGCCACCCGCGCCCCCGCCCGCGTCGCCGAAAACACGGTCAACGACCCGGACGGCAAGCCGGCGCGGAGTGGTCAGCTCGGCCCCAAGAAGCCGGTAGACCTGCTGGTCCTCTGGAAGAGGGTCGCCCGCGGCAACGAGAACAAGCCGCCCACAGGCAAGAAAGTCCTGCGGTAGTGCCAGCGCCTACTTGACCCGGATTGCCGTCTCGTCCGGCAACTTCACCTTGAACTTCCGGGTGACGGCGAAGCTGTCGCCGAGTCCGCGCACCACGAGGTCCAGCGACTCGATTCCAGGCGCGGCACGCGGCCGCAGATCGCACGAGTACTCGCCGGGGGTGGCGGTGGGCTTTGCGACGCAAGTGCGCGCTCCCGCGGTGGCCACCGGCCGGTCGCCCAGGACCGGGCTCCCATCGATGTCTGCGGGGCGAACCGTGACCCGAACCTTCGGCGGCGGCGCCAACGGGTCGAGCAATGTCGGCTGGAACTCCACCTCGACGTTAGGAATCGGGGCCACGACGATCTTCACCAGCGCATCGATCTCCACGCTCTTCTCGCCGGCCACTGCGACCCCCTGGAGCCGGAGCTCGTGGTCCCCCACGCCGTCGATGGCCAGCGCCAGGCTGTCGCGCAGTTTGCGGGGCAGTCCGCCGTTGATTCGAGCAAACAGCGACGAGCCACGCGGGAGGTCGCGGAACTTCAAAGTGACCGTGCCCACAAACCGGGCGGCCTCGTCGCCCTGGACGGCAACCGGCGCACGGCTCGCCTCCGCCACGAGCGCGAAGAGCGTCCGCTCGGTCCATCGACCCGGAATCCCCATATCGCTGCGCGCGCGCACGCGCGTGCGCACGAACCCTGTGCCTTCGATGGGCATCCGCGCCCCCGACCGGCTGACTCGCCGCCGCTTCCCATCGAGCTCGACATCAAAACTTGGCGACGGGTCGTGGGCGGTCCAGGCCAACTCGACGGTGTTGCCAAACCCCAACACCACCCGGGCTTCCTCCAGCCGGAACTTCGGCGGCGCTGGCAGGTCCACCTGCTGCTCGGACGAACCATCCAAACGAAATCGGCCCGCTTTGCCCGCGGGCAACGCGATCTCGACACTATGAACCCGGCCGACCGCAGCGCCCACGACGACGTGCGTCGCGGTCCGATGCAAAGCGGCCGAGCGGCCCTCAAGGGACCAGATTCGCTCGCCGGTGACAATCTCCAGCGCGGTGTCCTTGTCGGACTCCACCTCGACACCACCGCGCTCCAGCGCGATTCGGAGGCGCCCGCCCGTGTCGCCGAGCACCGTGAGTTCAGAGTCGGGCTGCACGTGCACCGACGCGCCGTCTCTGAGCAACAACACGGCGGTGCCGGCCGAGCCCGTACGCAACGAGCGCTGCCACAGCAACGCGGCGCCTGCGCTCGCCTCCTGCCAATCGTCATCTGCAGGCGCGCGCAGACTCACCACGCCCGCAACCGACGAGACGCGGGCCCCAGGGTTGTCGGGGTCGCCCTCCTCCGGAATCAGGATCGTCTTGCCGGGCACGAGCCGTCCCGCGTTCGCCTTGGCGATGCGCTCCCAGTCCGTGGAGGTGCCGTAGAATCGCTTGGCCAGGCCAGCGAAGGTGTCCCCCGGCTTGACCTTGTACCCCAGCGCCTGCGCGTGCTGCGCGAACAACAGCGCCATTGTCACCGCAATCGCGCCGGCCACCCATGCCCTTATCATCGTGCAACTCCGTGAAACGTGATCCCAGCATGCGCCTGCGGGCCCGCTGGATCAAGGCGCGCTGGGCCGCCGGTTTGGGCCCATAGATCGGGATGTATGGCGGGGCGCACGATCTCGTGGTATGGGGGACGCACCCACTCTCAACGTCCGGAGGTGCCATGGCCAGCCAGAGCCAGCAGCCGCTCTTATACGGAATCGACGACAAGCCGCCGCTGCTGACCACCCTCGGATTGGGGTTTCAGCACTACCTGACAATGTTCGGCTCCACAGTGGCCATCCCGTTCATCCTGTCCAAACCCCTCGGGCTCGACAAGGACCCGGTCGGGCTCGGATGGCTCATCTGCACGATGTTCTTTGTCAGCGGAATCACGACGCTGCTGCAGACCACGTGGGGCAACAAGCTGCCCATCATCCAGGGCGGAACGTTCAGCTTCCTGGGGCCCACCATCGCGGTGGTCACGATGGCATCCCTGAGCAACGACGCCATCGCCGCGAGCCTGGCGGGCGTCACCGGCGACGACCTCATCCGTCAGACGTGGCAGATCCGCCTTCAACATGTACAGGGGGCTGTGATCATCGGGGCCGTGGCGGAGATCGCCATCGGCTACTCCGGACTTGTCGGCAAGATGTTGCGCTTTGTGGGGCCCATCACCATCGCCCCGACCATCGCGCTCATCGGCCTTGCGCTGTTCAAGTTTGGCGCCCCCATCGCCGGCAGCTATTGGCCCATCGGTGCCCTCACCATCGGCCTCATCATCCTGTTCAGCCAGTACCTTCGGAAGAAACATCGCTTCTTCGAGCTCTTCCCCATCATGCTGGCCATCGTCACCGCCTGGGGCGTCGCCGCCCTGTGCACAGCGATGGGCGTCTTCCCTGGCGCCGAGGTCAACGAGGCCGGGGAGGTCGTCAAGGCGGCGCACCCCGCGTACGTCAGCACATCGGCGCTGGGCAACGCGCCCTGGTTCCGCCTGCCGCTGCCGTTCCAATGGGGCCTGCCCCAGTTCGGACTCGCCGCGGCGGTCGGAATGTTCGCCGGCTATGTGGCCTCCATGGTCGAGTCCGTCGGTGACTACTACGCGTGCGCGCGCCTGGCCGGGGCCCCGCCTCCCGACGAAAAGACCGTCAACCGCGGAATCGGCATGGAGGGCATCGGCTGCCTCATCGCAGGCATCTTCGGAACCGGAAACGGCACGACGAGCTACTCGGAGAACATCGGCGCCATCGGACTGACGCGCGTCGGCAGCCGCCGGGTTGTGCAGGCGGGCGCGGCGATCATGATCGTGCTCGGTGTCATCGGGAAGTTCGGTGCGGTCTTCACCACCATCCCGGGCCCCATCGTCGGCGGGATGTACTGCGCGATGTTCGGCATGATCGCCAGCGTCGGCATGTCCAACCTCCAGTTCGTGAACCTGAACTCGAGCCGAAACCTCTTCATCCTCGGCTTCGCGTTCTTCATGGGACTCAGCGTCCCAGAGTACTTCACCGGCAAGATCCTCTGTCACGAGGTCAGCGGCTACTACGAGTGCGTCGAGGTGCTGCGCAACCGCGGCTCCCACATCCTCCCCACCGCGCTCGGGCAGTACGTCCCTGCGTGGCTCGACACCATCGTGAGCACGATTGGCCGCACCGGCATGGCGGTAGGCGCCCTGATCGCGCTCGTTCTGGACAACACGATCCCCGGCACGCCCGAAGAACGCGGGCTCGTTGCCTTCAACAAGCGGCACTGAGATGGAAACCCAAGAGATCATCGACCTCTGCAAGAAGCACACGATGTGGACCTGGTCCAAGGGCTCGGCGGTGTCGCCGCTGCCCGTGGCCCGCGCGGAGGGAATCTACTTCTACACGACCGACGGCGAGCGGTTCATCGACTTCAACAGCCAGCTGATGAGCGTCAACATCGGCCACAGCCACCCGCGTGTCGTGCAGGCCATCAAGGACGCCGCCGACGGACTCATCTACGCCTTCCCTGCGACGGCCACGGAGAACAGGGCCAAAGTCGCCAAGATGCTCGCGGACCTCGTCCCCGGCGACATCAACACGTTCTTCTTCTGTCTCGGCGGCGCTGAGGCGAACGAGAACGCGATCAAAGCGGCGCGCCTCTACACAGGCCGGCACAAGATCCTGAGCCGCTACCGCAGCTACCACGGTGCCACCAACGCCACGATGCAGCTCACGGGCGACCCGCGGCGCTGGGCGAACGAGCCGGGTACGCCGGGCTTCGTCAAGGTCATGGGGCCCTGGCCGTACGACTACTCGTTCGGGGACAACGACGCCGACATCGTCTCGAACAACCTCACATACCTCGAAGAGGTCATCATGTACGAGGGGCCGCAGAACATCGCGGCCATGTTCATCGAGACCGTCGTCGGCACCAACGGCATCCTGCCCCCACCCGACGGCTACCTGCAGGGCCTGCGCAAGCTGCTCGACAAATACGGCATCCTTTTGGTCTGCGACGAGGTCATGTGCGGTTTCGGACGCACCGGCAAACTCTTCGCCTTTGAGCACTGGGACGTAGTCCCCGACATCGTCACCATGGCCAAGGGCCTGACGAGCTCCTACGTGCCGCTCGGCGCCATGGGCGTCAGCGACAAGATCGCCAAGCACTTCGAGGAGAACGTCTTCTGGGGCGGCCTGACGTACAACAGCCACAGCTTCGCGCTCGCCGTCGCCCACGAGTGCGTCCGGACCCTGATCGACGAGGGAATGGTCGAGAACGCGGCCAAAATGGGCACCGTCATGCGCTCCGAGATGGACCGGCTCACCGCCAAACACCCCTGCGTGAAGGTGGGTCGCCAGATCGGTCTGTTTGGCATGATCGACCTCCAGCGCGACGAAAAGGGCACGCCGGTCTGCGGCTACAACTCCGCCGACCCCGCCATGGGCGCGCTGGCCACCTACTTCCGGGAGAACGGACTCTTCACGTTCATCCGCTGGTCCAGCTTCATGTGCAACCCGCCGCTGTGCATCACCGAGGAGCAACTGCTGGAGGCGTTCGCAGTCGTCGACGCCGGCCTCGACGTGGTGGACAACGAGCTCTTCTGATCCTGCTGGCAGCCGTAGGATTGGGCGCGTGTTGCGCCGCCTGGCGGGAGCCCCGGTCCGCAGCCCTCCGATCCGCTACCAGCGGTAGCCAAAAGCCACGCTCGCGCGGGATCCGCCGCGGGCGGTGGGATTGCTGGCCCACCTTCCAGGGTACGGGCTCCGATCCGCTGGGTACGCCTTCGCGCCGCGATGCTCGTCGGTCACGTCGCTCGCCAATCCCAACAGGCGCCCGTCGAGGCTCACCAGGAAGCTCTCGCCCAGCAGGAAGTCAACGCCCGCGCCAATGTGCAGGCCCGACTCCACAAACTGAAACGTCTGCTCGCCGATGTTCCGTTGCGTCTGCAGCGTGCTGGACCCCACCAGCGCATAGAATCGGTGCTCTGGCGCGCGCGAGAAGTACCACAGTCCGCTGAGCGAGTTGACGAAGACGGACTCCTTCACGAGCCCGTTCTGCGACTCGCGGTGCACCCCACCAAAGCCGACCTCCAGGCCGGCGCGCAGCGGAAAATCGAGCCGGGCAGTCACGCCCAGGCCGCCCAGCGTAGCGGCGCCCTCCTGGTCGAGTACGTCGTCCTCGAGGGTCACAGCAGAGGCGTTCAATTGCGCGCTGATGTGCCACTGACGGTCGTCGAGGGTGTCGGTGGCCTGGGCGACCGCGGTGGAGCTCCACAGGAGGCCCACCAACGCGAGACCAAGAGCGATCTGGGTAGAGTTCATGCCGGTACCTACGTCCGGGGTCCGATTCTGGGTGCGCGGTTCCACCCACCA
>CALBXO010000346.1 GCA_937890335.1 uncultured Pseudomonadota bacterium
CCGTGACCGGCGCAGCCACTACTTTGCCGGACGCACCGCGGCGTGGATGCTCGCGCAGGCCGCGGGCCTCTCGCAGTCGGTCCACACGGACACACTCGGCGCCCCGTACCTGGAGAGCGTGAATGGGCGTCAGCCCATCACAATCACCCACTCTGGCGCGTGGGCGATGGCGGCCATGGCGGGCAACCACGTGTTTGGCATGGACTACGAGGTCGGCCTGCCGGGCCGCGCCCACCTGCGCCGGCGTGTCTGCGGCGATGGCGAGATTGCCAGCCACGACCTGCGCGATCCCGAGACGGAGACCCGCGCCTACGCACTGGGCTGCATCTGGACCATGAAAGAAGCGCTCTTCAAGGCGTACGGCGTCGGCCTCGTCGCCGAGCTCAAGGACGTCGAGGTTGGGCCTGTTGCCCCCGACGGGACCGTGTGCGTCCGTGCCCTCCAGCCCCTGCATCCGACCATCCCGCACCCCCTTCCCCGCGGCCTCTACTGCGCCGTTCGTCCGTTCGAGGGACACCCGCTCGCCGTGGTGGGTTGCGCTCCGGGCCATTCTGCGTGACCCTCTCACCATGCGTACTTCTACCGTCTGCCTCATCGCCCTTCTGACGTTGACCGGCTGCCCGGACTCCGACTCGGCCGGCGGCCAGAACGTGGACAGGCCGGACCTTGGACCCGACATCGACGCCGGCGGAGATGGCGGCGACGACGTCGGGCCGTGCGTCCCCGCGGATGAGACGTGCAACGGCGCGGACGACGACTGCGACGGCACTGTTGACAATGGATTCGACCTCCAGGGGGACCCGGAGAACTGCGGCGGATGCGGCGAGATCTGCGACCTCGCCAACGCCGTCCCCCACTGCACGGCTGGCGCCTGCGTCGTCACCGAGTGCGAGCAGGGGTGGTTCGACGTGGACGGGGTCGCGGCCAACGGGTGCGAGAGCGAAGCCTGTGAGGCGACCGGCGACGAGATCTGCGATGGCATCGACAACGACTGCGACGGCGCGGTCGACGAGGAATTCGACGTGGGCGCCAACCCGGTCCACTGCGCCATGTGCGGCGATGTTTGTGAGGTCGCGGGGGCAACGGCCAGCTGCGAATCCGGAGTGTGCGGCGTGGGGACCTGCGACGAGGGCCGGGTAGACACGAACGGCGTCCCGGGCGACGGCTGCGAGTGCGCGACCACGAACAACGCGGTGGAAGTCTGCGACGGCGTCGATAACGACTGTGACGGCGTGGTGGACGATGGCATCGACCTCAACGTGGTGGAGCGCTGTGGGGCGTGCGACGTCCAGTGCGCCTATGAGAACGGTGTGCCTTCGTGCGAGGACATGCAGTGCGTCATGGCTGGGTGCGAAGAGGGATTCTTTGACCTCAACGGGCGTGAAACAGACGGCTGCGAGTACGCCTGCGCGCCGGAAGACCCCTCGGACACAGACATTGCGTGCGATGGACAGGACAACGACTGCGATGGCGAGGCCGACAACGACACGAACGAGGGGGGCGACTGTGAGCTCGCGGAGGGTCTCGGCGGCATTTTGGTCTGCTCTGAGCAGGGCCTGCTGTGCACGGCCCTGCCCTCGGAGGGCCCGGTAGACATCTGTGGGCCCATTTCTGGCGTACTCACCGCACGCGGTGGGCCCTACCGCATCGTCTGTCCGGAGGTCGTGGTAGAGGCCGACACGACCTTGGTCGTCGAAGCGGGCGCGGTGGTGGAAACGGGCCTGTTGGACGACGAACCCGCGCGTGCCCGGGTGTCCGGTCGCCTCGCGTCCACCGGTGGGATGTGGAGGGGCGTTTCCATCAGCCTCGACGACGGCGCGGTAAGCCTCGCGGGGGACATGATGGTTGCGACCGGGGGAGAGACGCTCCTGGACGCGAGTGGCCCGGGCGAGCTGAGCACGCAGGGCGTCACACTTCGCGGCCCCGGCAACGGCCTCGACGTGGCAGGTGCATCCGGGCGGTACTCGATCGCAGGTGGTGCCTTCATTGGATTGGGTGTCGGGATCGTGGTCGCGACCACCGAGCCCCTGGCTGTGACGGGCGTGACCTTCGAGAACAATGGCGTGGCCCTGCGCGTGGACGCCGCCGTTCCAGGTGTGGGTGTGATCCTTGAGGGCGGCGCGCTGCGCTCCACGATCGGGCCGGGCCAGATCGGAATTGAGGTCGTTGGAGACGACGCCGACACCGTCGTCTCGTTGGGTGACACTCGGGTCGCGCAGCGCGACATCGACCAGGTGGTGCGGATGGACCCCGACCAACTGCGCGGGCTCGCGGGCACCGTGACCATTCTCAGCGACGTACCGAACCGCATCCACCTGCACGGCGAGCTCGACCGCGCCGACGCGACCCTGATGGTCCTGGGTGACCTGCGAGAGTATTCAGCGCTCGGTGGACTCAACATCGCCGCAAACCGGACGCTCACCGGCGCGGCGGACACGGTGATGTTCGGAGCCGGCGCCACGCTCGGCATCGACGGAAGCCTGGTCGCTGCGGGCAGTGTCCTGCACAACCTCTACCTGCGACCCGCCGTCGGGGGAACGCTCGATTTGTCGGCGTCGCGCGTGGAAGTGACCGCCGAGAATCTGGAGGGCTGCCTCCTGAGTGCCCCGGACGAGGCCACCGTAATTCTGACCGACACCGTGTTGGCCCAGGAACCCCTTGGCGTCTCGCCCGACCTCGACGCAGTTTGCCTTCCGTCCGCCACGGGCGCGCGGGCCTGGGATGGCGGCGTGCTTCGGGGCTTCCGGACCGGACTGCTGCTTGTCGACGCCGGCGAGTTCGACATCGCTGGCCTGACGTTCGACGACGACACCATCGGCATCGACTGGCAAGGCCAGACTCTGGGGACCATCGCTGACAACACGTTCATGTCCGGCCGCGCGCGACAGGTCCTGGCGGTCCGCCTGCGCACCGCCGCTGCACCCGGTGGGGCCGTGCGAGACAACACCATCGAGTTCGACACGGGCGACTTCGTGCTGGACATCGACCCCGACTGCCTCACGGAGGCGGGCACGGCATTTGGCCCCAATACATGGAACGGCTCCCGACCGGGATCCTACCTGCTCGGTGGCATCCAGGACGGGGGTGACCTCATCATCCGTGACCTGACCGAACGCCCGGAGCAGGACGCATTCTTTCTTACGGTTCAGATCCGCGAAGACGTGGTCATCACCCAGGACGCCTCGTTTGAGGTCGCCCCCGGCGGCCGGCAGATCGTCACCCTGCAGGGGCTCGGGACCGCGACCCTGGCCGTGGAGGGCACCCTCCGATGGCAGGGCCCCGGCGTCTTCGTCAGCCAGCTGCCCGTCAGTTTCCTGCCCGGTTCCGAGGGGTCCGTGTCGGCGGTCGCCATCTCCAGCAGCCGGAGCGACTCCGCCTTGGTCACCATCGACGACGCAGAACCGACGATCGGTGGAAACTCTCGGTTCGACGAGGTGCAGATCACGGGCTCGAACCTACGCGACTCCGTTGGAATCGAGATCCACAGCATGGATCCCATGTGCCAGGTGCAGGAAAACCTGTGTCCGTTCGTGGCCAACAACACCTTCCGCAATCTCGCGATCGGTATCCTGGCCCACCGGCCCGCCTCGTTCAGCGGCGTAAACGACTTTGACGACGCGGACGGGGATGACTCGGTGCCGGTGAACGTGGAGCTCCGATAGACCCACGGTCCGCGCGTGGCGAGCCCGCGTGGTAGAGGCGGGGCCAAGAAGTGGCCACAGCCCCAGGCCACGGCTGCCTCCCCGGCCAGCTCCCCGCTCGACGGAGTCCGCCGATTCGGTGGCGACAGCCTCGGCTCGCTGGTAATGTAGCGCGTCGGCGCGCGTCCACGCGCCGCGAGGGGCCATTTATGAAGATTATATTCGCCGGGGCGCTCGCTGCGCTCGTACTCATCGCAGCCGCTCCTGTGGCCGCCCAGACACCGGTGCTTCTGCTCGCGCAGGATTCCACCGCCAACGGGGCACCCGTCCTGCGTGACGCTGCCGACTATGACTGGGACGTGACGGAGATGCCGAACCTGCTGGGGGAGGCAAACCTGCAGACATTGTCGCAGTACGACGCCGTAGTCGTATGGTCCAACCAGGGCCTCAGCGACCCGCAGTCGGTCGTGGCCGGCGACGCGTTGGCTGCCTATGTAGACCAGGGCGGCTGCGTCATCGAGGCCGTTTTCAGCCAATACTCGACCAGCTTCGACATCCAGGGCCGCTGGCGTACGGAGAACTACTCCTGCATCGCCCCCACGGCGAGCAACATCTACTCCTCGGGATCGTTGGGGACGGTCAACCAACCGGGACACCCCATCATGGCCGGCGTCCAGACGGTCACGGTCAACAGCTACAGGACCGGGGACACCACATTGCTACCCGGCGCGAACACCGTCGCCAGCTACACCGACGGTCAGATCCTGGTGGCAGCGCGTGAGGACAAACCGGGCCGGGTGGTCTGGGTCGGGTGGTACCCCGGCCAACCCGCCGGCAACGGCGGAGACTGGCAGCGCCTCTTCAACCAGGCTGTGGATTGGTGCGTGGAACAGTTCCGGGCGAGCCCCGGCGGCCCCTACAACATCGAAGAGGGCACGGCCACCGTGGAGCTGGACGCCACGAGCTCTCGCGGCGACATCGATTCCTACGCGTGGGACCTCAACAACGACGGTGTTTTTGACGACGCCACGGGCCCAACCGTGACCTTCGACACCTCCAACCTGGACGGCCCGTCCTCTTTTCCCATCGCCCTGAGGGTCAACGGCCCCGGGGATATGGAGGACATCGCCAACACCACGATCGAGGTCACCAACGTCGCCCCGACACTGGTCAGCGAGCCGCCTCTCAACGCGAGCGTCGGGGTCGCCTACGAGTACACTCTGCTGGTGGACGACCCGGGAATCCGGTTCGACGAACCGATGTACAGCGTCGTGGCCGGCCCCGAAGGTACGGTCATCGACCTGCAAGGCGTGTTGACCTGGACCCCGCCACTGGAGGCGTTGGACACGGAGGCGTCGTTCGAAGTGCTCGTGGACGACGGCGACGAAGGCACCGCAACACAGTCGTGGACGGTCATGGTCACCGCGCCGGACGAAGACGCCGACGGAATCCCCGACGAGTTCGACAACTGCGTTCAGATTGCCAACCCGGAACAGCTCAACTTCGACGGTGACGAGTTTGGCGATGTCTGCGACCCGGACGACGACAACGACGCTGTCATCGACGCCGACGACAACTGCCCGCGGATCCCCAACCAGGCACAGGGGGACAACGACGGCGACGGTGACGGCGACGCCTGCGATGGGGACGACGACAACGACTTCGTGCCCGACGTGGAGGACAATTGCCCGTTCGTGACCAACCCTGGGCAGGGTGATTCAGACGGCAACGGCATCGGCGACGCGTGCGACAACGACGCCGACGCCGACAGCATCAAAGACGACGTGGACAACTGCCCTGCCGTCGCCAACATCGACCAGGCGGATCTGGACGGCGACGGGATGGGCGACGCATGCGACGACGACGCTGATGGCGACGGGCTCAACACCCAGAGAGAGGCTGAGCTGGGGACAGACGCCCTGAACCCCGATACAGATGGAGATGGGCTGACCGATTCCGACGAGGACGGCCGCGGCACCAACCCGCTGGTCCGGGACACCGACGAAGACGGAATCGGGGATGGCGACGAGGTGGCCCAGGGGCTCAACCCGCTCTCCGCTGACTCCGACGAAGATGGCGTGCTGGACGGCGATGAGGGGCCGCTCGGTACAGATCCCCTGAACCCCGACTCCGACGCGGACGGCCTCAGTGACGGCCGCGAGTTGGAGCTGGGGACGGACCCGGTTCGCGCGGACTCAGACAGCGGCTCGGTCAACGACGGAGACGAAGTAGCGCGCGGTACCAACCCGAACGACGCCTCCGACGACGTGGCGACGGACGGTCCGGACGCGGGCAACAACGGCAACGAACCTGACGCATCCGACGACGGGGGCGACAGCTCGCCCAACACAGACGAGGCCTGCGCCTGCCGCGCCCCTGCGGCCCCACTGGTCTGGGACCTCTCCTCCCTGTGGAGGCGACGATGAGCGCGTGGGCCCGGACCGCGATGGCGGCGAGTGCGGCGCTGGTCTTGCTCGGCATCTGCCAGACTGCGTCGGCACAAATCAAGGTCTTGCTGCTCGCCTATGACGACACCGAGCAGCTGGCTGAGATACTCGGCGAGACCCCCGGCCTGACGATCACGCAGGTGGTGCTCGACAACGATCCAGCCACGGCCGCCCCGCTCGAAGGCCAGGACGTGGTGTTGACCTGGACGAACCACGACGCCGATTTCGGGGACGAACTCGGCGCGGTGCTCGCCGACTATGTCGACGGTGGTGGCGCAGTGGTCGAGATGGCCTTTGGGCAGCTCGCCCCCGACCAGGTGATCGGCGGGCGCTGGCGCGGCGAGAACTACAGCTGCGTAGGCACGGCCACGAGCGACACCGTGTTCACGTCGGGTGCGCGGGGCCGTCGGTGGTTGTCGCATCATCCGATCATCCAGAACATCGAAGTTCTCGCCTCGGACGGCCGCCGGACGGGGGACGCTCCCTTGCTCGAGGGGGCCGAGCGCGTCCTCGACTACGAAGATGGCCAGATCCTGGTCGCGGCCAGGGAGGACAAAGCCGGGCGCATCGCCTGGCTGGGATTCCACCCGGACCCGGCGGTCCTGGACGGACAGTGGAGGCTGGCGATCATCCAGGCCCTGGCCTGGGCGGCGGACCTGCCATCCCCGGAGGACGCCGACGACATCCCGGCCTCCGAGGACAACTGCCCCATGGACGACAACGCGGACCAGGCCGATTTTGACGGCGACGGCCAGGGCGACGCGTGCGACGACGACATCGACAACGACGGCCTCGACAACGAGACCGAAGGCGAGCTACGCACGAACCTCTTTTCTCGCGACACCGACGGCGACGGGATCGAGGACAAGGCTGAGGTCGACGCGGGAACGAATCCGAACTCGGCTGACACTGACGGTGACGGACTCGACGACGCGGCCGAGATGCTGGTGCACGGCACCGACCCAACGCGCGCCGACTCGGATGGCGACGGAATCGACGATCCGACGGAGATTGAAGCCGGACTCGACCCAAACCGCGCCGACTCGGACGACGACGGGGTAGACGATGGCGACGAACGGGAGGCGGGGCTTGATCCACTCTCTCCGGATACCGATGGGGACGATGTGACGGACGGAGAGGAGCTTCGAATTGGGACGGACCCGACAGATGTCGATACGGACAACGGTGGGGTAGAGGACGGCGACGAGATCGCGCGGGGGACCAACCCGCTGGATCGCAGCGACGACCACGGCCCGAATCGAAACTCAGACGGCGGCTGTACGGCGGCCGGAGGCAGTACGTGGATTCGACTTTGGAAGCGCCGGTGACGAGATCAACAATGGGCCGGATCGCGGTGTTTCTGACCGCCGCGGCCCTCCTGATGACGCTGCTGGGCAGCACCACCGCGGCGGCGCAGGATCTCTCGATCCTCGTCGCGGCCCAGGCTCGATTCGACGACGTGGCCGCTCGACTCCGGGGCGTGCAGTCGCTGGACGCGACCATCACGGAAGCGCGCGTCGCCGACTTGACGCCAGCCATGCTGGCCGAGCACGACGTGGTGGTGGTCTGGACCCACCAGGCGCTCACCGAGCAGGCTTCCGCGAATCTCGGCAACCTGCTGGCGGCGCACGTGGACGGGGGTGGCGCAGTCGTGGAGCTCGTCTTCGCGCAGTTCGAACCCAACCCCGATGTCCAAGGCCGGTGGCGCAACCAGAACTACGCGGCGGTCGCTTCGGGCGGACGCGACGGCGTGTTCACCGCGGGCGCACTCGGGGACATCGCGGTGGACAACCATCCCATTCTTGCGTCCGTGCGCGGTTTCAGCGCCGACAGAAACCGCTCCGGCACCGAGGCCGCCCTGCTCCCTGGTGCCGATCTGATCGCGTCCTACGACGACGGACAGGTCCTCGTCGCCACGCGCGAGGACAAAGCGGGCCGGGTGGCCTGGCTGGGCTTTCACCCTGGGGATCCCACCCGACTGCAGGGCGACTGGGAGCGCATGCTCGCCAACGCCGCCGCCTGGGCGGGGCAGCCCGTGACCGCGGACGCCGGAGGGCCCTACGCCATTGAGGAAGGAACCCCGACCCTCACCCTCGACGCGTCGGGCTCCGGACAGAGCGCGGTGCGATTTCGATGGGACCTGGACGGCGATGGGGAGTTCGGCGACGCCGAGGGCGCGGTGGTGGACTACGACAGCTCCGGCCTGGACGGGCCCGGCACCTACGCGGTCTGGGTCCAGGTCGAAGACGATGAGGGACGCGTGGGCGACGCCAGCGCACGGATCACGGTCACCAACGTGGCCCCGGTGATCGAGAGCGCAGCCCCGGAGCAGGCGCGGCTCGGTTCACCCTACTCGTACGAGCCGCGCATCGTGGACCCCGGAGGCGCCCTCGACCCACTGACTTTGACGCTGACCGAGGCCCCGGACGGGGCAGCCGTCGAGGGCGGCGTGGTGACGTGGACCCCCGTCGACGCGGACCTGGATGAAGAGCTCCCCTTTGCCCTGACGGTGGACGACGGGGATGGCGGGACCGATGAGCAGACATGGGTCGTCAGGGTTCAGGTGGCCGACGCCGATGGTGACGGAATCCTGGACGACGACGACAACTGCCCCGGACTTCACAACCCCCTCCAGGGTGACCTGGACGGTGACGGCATCGGCGACAAATGCGACACCGACATTGACGGCGACGGACTCGACCGTCGGGAGGAGGTGGAGAACTTCACGGACGAGCGAAACCCCGACAGCGACGGCGACGGACTCGACGACGGGACCGAGGTCAACGTCACCATGACCGACCCGGCCTCCAAGGACACCGACGACGACGGCCTCGACGATGGCGACGAGATTCGCCTCGGGACCGACGCGGGTGACCCAGACACCGACGACGACGGGCTGCTCGACGGAGACGAGGTCATCCGAGGGACCGACCCGTTCTCGGCAGACACGGACAGCGATGGAATCAGCGACTTTGACGAAGTCCAGGCAGGAAGCGACCCACTCGATCCGCTGAGCACAACGGGCGGCGGCAACGGCGGGCTCGGAGGCGGCTTACCGCCGCAGTCGGAGGACGGGTGCGCGTGCAAAACGACACCAGCACCGGCGTGGTCGGGCTGGCTGCGGCGAAGGTAGTGCTCCGACCGCATCCGCCGCGCAGGCGGCCAAGGTCCTCGCCCAGTGGCTCGTTCCGACTTACGGGCTCTTGATTTCCACACTCAGGGTGAACACAGGCGCGGCGGCGTTCGCTGCGGCGAAGGCGACACCTTCCGCCCCGATGCCGACACCCACAGCTTCCGTGACCCACCACGTTCCGCCGAGCACAATCCCCAAGTAACGGGTCTGGCCCGACCCCGCGATGGCGTTGACCTCCACGTCGCCCAGGGGCTCGTGGTAGAACAGTGACAAACCGAGGGCGACGGAACCAAAGGAGGTCCCGGTGTTGAGGACGCCCTCCAGCGCGGGGTCCCGCCCGTCCTGCGTGTACCCCTTCGCGCCGAATCCCAGATTGACCCAACCCACCGAGCCACCGTAACCGACGTGCGCAGACAGGTTGAACGACTGGGTTGCGGTAGTGGCCGCGTAGAACCACGGCATGTCGTCGACGATCCCGGCGCCGACAGCCTTGCGCCCCACGCCCGGCGCGTAGCCGTATCGGCCCTCGACGGCGACAGGGACCGCGCCGCGCAGCAGGCCGTAGCGCACGCCGAATCCTTGCTCGCCCACGTAGTTCTGCGACGTGTCGCCGACCTTCACGTTGCCAAACGGAGTGGTATTGAAGCTGACCGTGATGGCATCGGTCACGCCATACTCAGTGTAGAGGTTGGCGCTCAGGTCTCGAAAGTCGACCTCCAGCTCCCGAACCTCGCCGTCGGCAAAGAAGCCCGCGCTGCCAGCCATGGCCCGCGCCCAGACCTTTGCGTAGTAATCACCCTCCGCCTGCGTCCACGCCCCCGCATGCGCGGCGGTTCCAAAGAGCAACACCGCGACTGCGGTCAGCGCCGCGACGACACTTTGCGACAATCTCATCGCTGCACCAGCATCTGTAGGCTCGTGGGGCCTTGGTGGAGGACCAGATCTACCGCCGCCCGCGCGTTCGCGTCAGCGTCGGGAACCTGCGCCTGCGCGGAGCCTGCGCGCACCTCGCGCAGCGCCCGGTTGTACCAGATGGTCTTCCCGCTTCGCGTGTCGATCAACTTGGCCTCAAAATGGCTGACAGCGCAGGGCACGGTGGCATCCCGCGGCGTACCGTCAGGAAGGATCACATGCGGCGTAAACTCGCTCTCCGCGGTTCCGTTGCACGTCGCCTCGGTGTGGTAGACGACCCGTGCCAGGAAGACCGCCTGGACCTTCGCGTGGGTGCCGATGGCCATCACGGTCTCCAGGCGCTCTTCGTTGCCGGCGGGAGACGCGTCTTCGAACAGCTCGCCGAGGCTCCGGTCAATGTCCAGCGCCTCCCCCAACCTGTCGTGGTACGGAGTTCCCTCGAGGGACTGCAGAATGTCGGGATGCGGCACCACCTCAAATCCGAGTTTGCCGAGCCCTTCGCCGCTCTGGTCTTCGTAGACGCCCAGCATCTGCTGTAGTTCCTGCTCCGTCATGCCCCAACGGGACTCCGCCATGATCCTGAGCATTCCAACGCGGCGCACTTCCACCGCTTCGTAACCGTCACGCAGCCCAAGCTCAGCCTCGGCCGAGCCCGACGTCGCACAGCCGGAGATCGCCAACAGGAGTACAACAGTACAGTATAAAGTAACGCGCACGGGCCCTCCGAATCGCCTTTGCGGACGACGATAGGGGGCCTCAAGCGGAATGCGCAAGCGGTACGTTCGCGGTCTCCGTCCTTGGAGTCGCATGAACTCTCCCAGCCCTCCTTCCTGGAGGGAGCGCCAAGACTGGCGTGTAGGTATTGCACCTCGTCCTGAGGTGCTTCACGTAGAGGGTAGGACACAGGCCGCGCTGCGCTAGTTTTTCTTCCTGTCGATGCCCTTGCGAAATGACTCGCGGGTCACTAGACTTCCGGCGTTGGAATTTGCGCCGCTGTGGGCGCAGGAGTGCACGATGCGACGATTCTTGCTGGTGACGATTGCCGCGGCCGGCTGCGGATGGGCCGTGCCCGCCCAGGCGGAGTGGTTCAAGGGCAACACGCACTGCCACTCGGAGGTGAGCTCAGACTCGAGCACGCCGCAGGAGGAGCTCTTTGGCTGGTACAAGAGCAACGGGTACCACTTTGTCGTCATGACCGACCACAACCGGTACACGGAGGCCGCAGTACTCGACGGGCTCCGATACCGAGGCGAGGTTCTGGTGGACGACAGCTTCCTCATCGTGCCGGGAGAGGAGCTGACCAACGGAAGCCAGCACATCAACGGCATCGACATCCCGAGACGGCTCGAACCCCACGCGTCAATCTCGGGCAGCTTCGAGCGGATCTGGGAAGTCGGCGGCCTGCCGCAGCTCAACCACCCCGAGTACAACTACATCGAAGCGCGCGAGATTACCGAGGAGATCGCCGAGCTCAACGGCTCGATGTTTCTAGAGGTCTACAACTCCCACCCCATCGTGGTCCGGCGCAGCGGGCCGTCGAGCGAGGACATCTGGGATGGCGTGTTGAGCGCGGGCCGTCGGATGTGGGGCGTGGCCGTGGACGATGCGCATACGCTGCCCGGTGGGGAGACACCACCCGGCGGGGGCTACATCTGGGTCGACGCCGAGTCGTTGACCATTCCCGCGATCATCGACGCGATGGACCGGGGCCGCTTCTACGCGTCATCCGGCGCCGAGATTGCCGATTTCCAGTACACGAGCTCCTACTACGAAGTGGACGCCCCCGGCGCGACGCGGATCGTGTTCCTGGGCGCAAACGGGCGCGTCCTCGCCACGATTGAGGGCGCCTACGGAAGCTACGACATCGCCGGGGACGAGATGTATGTACGCGCCCGCGTCGAGTCGCCCGCAGGCGTAGCGTGGACCCAACCCGTCTACCTGTCGGACCTCCCAGACAATCTCCCGCCCACCGCCACAATCGAAGTCGACAAGGCAACGGGTGAGGCGCCTCTCTTCGTGACATTGGACGGGCGTGGCTCGTCCGACCCTGACGGCGAGGTGGTCACGTGGCGCTGGAACTTTGGGGACGGCACGGAGGGGCGCGGTGAGATCATCGCCCACGCGTTCACTGAGCCGGGGGACTATAGCGTCGAGCTCACGGTGTTTGACGACACGGGCGAGCCGAGCCGGGCGACGCAGAGGATCCGGGTTGTGGATGGCGGCGCGAACAACGGAGCCAACAACGGCGCGAACAACGGCGCGAACAACGGAGCCAACAACGGCGCCAACAACGGAGCCAACAACGGCGCGAACAACGGAGCCAACAACGGCGCGAACAACGGCGTCGGCGACGGCAACAACGGCGGCACCAACAACGGAGTGCCCAACCCGCCACCTCCGCCCGCTACCAACCGGACAGCCAGCAGCGATGAAAGCTGCGCGGTCTCGCCTCACCCCACCGCGGCTGCGCTGTGGCGGCTGCTCACCCGGCGCTGAGAACAGGCGCCTTCGCGCGTAACGTCGGCGGAAAAATCGGGACGGTTCGCATTCCTTCCCACATGCTGCCCGGCCCGCCATGGGCGGTCTGAGCGGGGGTCCGCTTGACCATGGCGGCCGCCACAGTGCAAGGTCGCGCGGTGACTCAGACACCCACTCCCACGCCCAAGAAAAAGTCCGACCTGATACCCCGTGTGATCACGGCTGTGGTGGCTGTACCACTGCTGCTTTGGCTGCTTCTCGCGGGTCCCCCGTGGGCGTTCGCCATTCTGATCGCAGCGGCAGTGGTCGTGGCGGCGTGGGAACTCGTCTCCATGGTGCAGGGCGGCGAAGGTCGCCTGGCGCAGGTCATCACCTGCATCGCCTGTCTCGGCCTCGCGGCGGCCATCTACCTGACGAGCTCCCCCACGCAGGCGCCGGACGGCCATGTGGTCCTCGCCACCGCCAGCGGGGGGATCCTGGCCATCTTCATCGCCCACCTCTTCTCCTTCAAAGAGATCGAGAAGGTGTCGCTGCATGTGGGCACCGGCGCGCTGGCGCTCGTCTACTGCGCGGTCATGCCAACCATGCTCGCCCTGCTTTTTCGCGATGCAGGGGACGACGGCCCAGCGTGGGTACTGATGTCCATGGCCGTGGTGTGGGGCAGTGACACCGGCGCATACTTCGCCGGCAGAGCTTTTGGGAAGCACAAGCTGGCCCCGCGGGTTAGCCCAAAGAAGACAATCGAGGGAGCGGTCGGGGGACTTCTGACCTCCGTCGTCGCGGTTTTCGTCTTCAAGTACACCCTCCTGCCCCAGCTGGAGCTGTGGCAGGTCTTCGTCGTCGCCATCCCCGCGAACATTCTCGGGCAGATTGGCGACCTTTGTGAGTCTGTGATCAAGCGCGCGCACGGCGTGAAGGACAGCGGTGTGATCATCTATGGGCACGGAGGTCTGCTGGACCGAATTGATGCCCTGATTTTCGCAATCCCCTGGTTCTACGTCTGCCAGCACTACCTGGTGTGAGTACCCACTGATGGCGGTTGTCTACATCGCCCTGATGATCGGAATCCTCGTGTTCATTCACGAGCTCGGTCACTTTGTCGTTGCCCGGTTCTTTGATGTCCGCGTCGAGCGGTTCGCCATAGGATTTGGACCGGCCTTCCTGCATTGGACGCACGGCGAGACGGAGTACGCGCTGTGCGCGCTACCGCTGGGCGGCTACGTCAAGATGTACGGGATGAGCCCAGAGGAGCTCTACGACGAGTACGGGACGCGTGTCTCCGACGAGGTCGCGAGCCGGGCGTTTGTGCGCAAACCCCTCTGGCAGCGGTCTCTGATCGTGCTGGCAGGGCCAGTCGCCAACCTCATCCTCCCCGTCTTCATCTACTTCTTCTTCGCCATGGGCACCTCCACGCAGCCGCCGAGCTTTGTGGGCCATGTGGACCCGGCCGGCCCCGCAGGTAACGCCAAACCGCTGGCCGACGGCGTCGCCCCCGGCCTTCGTGACGGGGATCAGATCACCGCCATCAACGGCTCAGAGACGCGCTATTGGGTAGACCTCCAAGGCCACGTCCAGGGCGCGGCCGGCGAGACCCTGACCATCCGGGTCCTGCGCGACGACAAGGAGCTGGAGTTCGAGGTGGTCCCCGAGGCAAAGACCACCTCCAGAGACCCATTTGGACTCACCCGCGAGACCCGGGGAATCATCGGGGTCACGCTCGACAGCTACGCGCCCATCGTGTCCCTACGGGAGGGCACAATCGCCCACCAGGCGGGGCTGCGCACCTTTGACCGCCTGGTCGCGATCGACGGCAAGAAGGTCGGCTCGTTCCTGGACATCGCGCCGGCACTGCGGGCCCACGCCGGGAAGACCGTACGGGTCGTCGCCTCGCGGCCACAGGCGTTGAGTTTCATGGGTGGAGGCCTCCACGCAAGTGACAAGGTCGTCGTGGACCTGCCCGTACCCAACTCGGGCGACGTGGAGATGACTTCGGCGGAGATGCTGCTGGCCAGTGTCACCGAGGGCGGCGCTGCCGAGCGCGCCGGGCTTCAAGTTGGGGACGAAATCGTCACTGTGGACGGCAAGCCCTACGGCTCGATGTATCTTCTGAAACTCGAGATCAACAACCGCGTCTGGAAGGTCCTTCAGGACGACCGCGACAAGACACCCGAGGAAGTCCAGATTCCATTCGAGATGCAGGTGCGGCGCGACGGCCAGTTGGTCAAAGTGACGTACGTCACCGAGCTCCACGAGCTCGTCGGCGAGTTCAAACAGAAGTTCCCCGAGATCTTGCTGGGATTCGACAGCTACTCCGACTTCCACCGGCCCGATGGCGTCGAAGTCCCCTGGGGCTCACGTTTCGTACTGGCGGTGAAGACTGGCCTTGATCAGACGTGGGGATTGACCCGCGCGACCGTCATGTCCATCGGCCTGCTCGTCACCGGCGGCCTTTCCACCGACAGCCTGGGAGGCCCCATCATGATCGGCCACCTGGCGGTCAAGGCAGGGGAAGCCGGGTGGGACCGTTTTGTGAAGATGATGGCCATGATCTCGATCAACCTGGGCCTCCTCAACTTGCTCCCCATCCCAGTGCTGGACGGCGGCTATCTCATGCTGTTTGGCATCGAGGCCGTGCGCCGCAAGGAACTGTCCCAGCGAACGCGCCAGATTGCGTTCTACATCGGGTTCACCATGATCGTGATGCTGATGTTGCTCGCGTTCAAGAACGACATCGAGCGCTATTGGGACAACATCGCCGGATGGTTCAGTTGAAATGGAGTTCGCCCGCCGACTCGCGGTCGACACCGCAACGCTGACACAGTCCATCGCAGTCGTGGATGGTGACACCGTCCTCGCCGAGCGTTCTCTTCGACGTCGCCGTGGACGTGGCGGAGGCCACTCCGGCTCCCTGCTGTCTGCCATTCATGGAGTCCTGGCGGAATGCGGAATGGCCTGGTCTGACGTGGACCTGCTGGTCGCGGGTCGCGGCCCCGGAAGCTTCACCGGGCTGCGCATCGGCATGGCGTGCCTCAAGGGCCTGGCCTTCGCCACCTCCCTCCCATTGGCCGGCATCTCGAGCCTGGAAGCACTGGCCGCTGGGTCTGGCGCAACCGGTCTCGTCGTGCCGCTCTTTGACGCGCGCAAGCAGGAAGTCTATGCGGCGGCCTACCGGGACGGCGCCCCTGTGCTGCCGGATTGCGCCATCGCCCCAGGCGACCTCGCCCGGTCCGTCGCAGCACTCCGGGTCGAGGGCGAGGCGGTCACCTTTCTCGGCGAGGGGCTTGCGACGTACTCGGACACGTTCCAGGGAATGGGCGTGCTGCTGGGTCCGGCCTTCCAGAGCCCCAGGGCCGCCCTGCTGGGTCTTCTTGCCGCCAGGCTGACCGCCGAGGATCTGCCACCGCTCGCGGCGCTGGAACCCAACTACCAGCGCGCCTCGGACGCTGAGCGCGATCGCGCCGCCAAGGGCCTGACGTGACCCGGGGCGGCGGTCGACCCTGCCGGATCCTGGCATGGACCGTCGCGACCACGATGGTCCTGGCCACGTCCGCCTGTTCACGCTGCAGCGCCCCCAATGCCCCTGCCTCCAGCAGCACGGGAGCCACCAACACCCCGACGACCCCTCGCCCACCCATCATCGAGGTTCACGGACACATCGGCGCCACCGCCTACGAAGAAGCGCTGGCGCTGGCCGATGAGAACGGGATTGAGCGGATCGTCAACCTGAGTGGCGGCAACCAGGCACGCGGACTCGAGCGCCACGTGGCCGCGATGAAGCGGCATCCAGGACGCATTGCCGTGTTCTTCAACGTGCCTTGGCAATTCCACCAGGACCCCCGCTTCGCCGCGGAGATTCCCGCCGCGATGGAGCGTGCGGTGCTTGCGGGTTACGCGGGGCTCAAGGTCCCCAAGGCACTGGGGCTCAGCGTCCCGGGCCCAAACGGCGGCTTCCTCGCAGTGGACGACCCGAGCCTGGACTCGATCTGGGCGAAAGCCGGCGAGCTCGGCATTCCTGTCTCCATCCACACAGGCGACCCCAAGGCGTTCTTCGAGCCGATCACCCCGCAGAACGAACGCATCGAAGAGCTGGGGGAAGCCCCCAATTGGTCGTTCGCCGACCCAAAGTACCCTCGCCGAGAGACACTGCTGGCGCAGCGCGACAACCTGCTGGCGCGTCACCGAAACACCACCTTCATCCTCGTCCACTTTGCCAACAATCCGGAGGACATCGACTACGTGGATCGCCTCCTCGACGAGAACCCCAACGCGAATGTCGATGTCTCCGCCCGGCTGGCGGAGATCGGACGCCACAATCCGGACAAGGTCAGGCGGCTGTTCATCAAGCACAAGGACCGCATCCTGTTCGGCTCAGACCTTGGCGTGCACGTGCGAAAGCGCAAGGGGTCCACCCCCGAGTTGAGTCTCTTCCTCGGATCGCTGACCAAGGGCGACCCACCGACCCGCGCCAGCGTGAAGACATTCTACGATCGACATTGGACCTTCTTCGAAAGTGATCATCGTGACACTGGCACGATCCCCCACCCGGTCCCGATTCAGGGAAACTGGGCCATACGCCCCATCTCTCTGCCGGAAGACGTACTGCGCGCCGTCTATCACGACAACGCCTACCGGCTGATCTTCGCGCCGCACTTCGCGCGGCAGGGTGTTTCGGACCCACTCCTCAAGAAAAAGACAAACGTGACACTTGACCCCTAGCGAATCGGTGTCACGTTAACGTCAGACATCGGTAAGGAGCCGATTCATGACGGAAGAACGTGACACCAGGTTTGGGATCAAGGAGCTCGCCGCGCTCGGCGGGGTGTCGCGTCGTACCGTCCGCTACTACGTGCAACGTGGCCTGCTGCCCTCGCCGACCGGAACAGGGAGAGGCAGCCACTACACCCAGGCGCACCTCGATCAGCTGATCCAGGTACGCACCTGGCAGGAAGACGGCGTTACGCTCGCGGAAATCGAGCAGCGCCTGGGCCTGGTGCCCGCACCGGACAAGGAAGACGACCCCGCAGCCATCGCGGTACCCGACGGCACAGCGTGGAAACGCGTCGTCCTTCACCCCGGTGTCGAGCTGCACGTTGAGACACAAACACGCCTCACTGAGGCCGACGCCGAACGAATCCTTGCATCGATTCGTTCCGTACTTGGAGGGACCCAATGACCTACCCCAACCCCAACTGCTGCATCCAACTCGCAAACGGTGCGCAGATCCCGCTCGAGGGCGTCCACATCAAGGCGCAACTCCTGGGCCTCTGCTCGGAGGTAACCGTTGCCCACCGCTACCGGAACACGGAGACGGTGCCCTTGGAGGCTGTCTACACCTTCCCCCTCGAGACGGGCGCCGCCGTGTGCGCGTTTGAGGCCCAGATTGGTGAGCGCCGCGTCGTCGGCAAGGTCCTGGAGCGCGACGAGGCGTTCGAGCGCTACGACGACGCGATGGCCGACGGGCACGGCGCGTTCCTGCTCGACCAGGAGCGGCCCAACATCTTCACGGCCTCGTTGGGCAACCTCCAACCGGGGCAGGAAGTCACGGTCCAGATTACCTATGTCGCGCTCCTGAACCTGGAGGGCGAGGCGGTGCGCTTCACGCTGCCGACGACCATCGCGCCCCGCTACACGCCGGCGAACGCACCGGAGGTCGGACAGCCCGACGCCGAGCGCATCAACCCGCCGACGCTCCTGTCGGTCCCCTACGGCCTCACGCTCGAAGTGGATGTGGAGGCACACGCGCCGATCCGCTGCGTGGAGTCGCCGAGCCACACCATCCGGACCGAGCTGGACGGCACAAAGGCCCGCGTCACTCTCAGCGCACGCGACGCGTCCATGGATCGCGACTTCGTGCTGCTCGTGGAGCCCCGCGAGCAGCACGAGCCCATCGCCCACGTCAGCGCCGGCGACAACGGCGAGCGCGTGGTCATGGTGACGTTCCGCCCCGACGCCGCCGACCTGCGGGAGGATGGTGGACAGGAGATCAGCTTCATCCTCGACTGCTCCGGCTCCATGGGCGGGGACTCCATCGAAGAAGCGCGCCGCGCCCTGGAGCTGTGCATCCGGGCGATGTCGGAAGCAGACACGTTCAACGTCATTCCGTTCGGGAGCCACTTCAAGCCCATGTGGGCCGAGCCGCGCCCCTACAACCAGGCCCACCTGGACGAGGCCGTCGCCTTTGTCCGCCGGTGTGACGCGACTCTCGGGGATACCGAGATCCTCGCGCCGATGCGGCACGTCCTGGAGCGGCCGGCGGACCCCAAGCGCCCCCGCAAAGTGCTGCTGCTCACCGACGGTGAGGTCTCCAACGAGGATCAGGTGATTGCGCTGGCGCGCGAACGTCGAGCCACGGCGAACGTGTTTGCCTTCGGCATCGGCGCCGGGTGTTCCGAGCACCTGGTGCGCGGTGTGGCCACCGCGTCGCGCGGCGCGGCCGAGTTCATCTATCCGGGCGAGCGCATCGAGCCAAAGGTGCTGCGCACGTTCGGCAGGCTGCGCACACCCGTGATGGCCGACCTGCGGCTCGACTGGGGTGAGCTGCGCGTTGACATGGCGCAGGCCGAGGTTCCACCCATCTTCGCCGGGGACGCCATGACCGTCTTCGCCAAAGTCCAGGGTGGGACGGCGGACCGGGTGACACTGCGCGCCGGCGAGCGGGAATGGTCGGTCCCCCTTGACCTCGAGCGGGCTACGACCCACCGGCTGGTCCCCACGCTGTGGGCCCGCAAGCGCATCGACGAGCTGGAGCAGGACCGCGCGCCGCGGGGCAGCAACCAGCGACGGGGCAACTCGGACCGCAAGGTGTCGCGCATCGTCGAGATTGCGCTGACCTACAACCTCATGTCCGCGCACACCAGCTTTGTCGCCATCGACGAGCGATCCGAAGCGGACAAGACGGTGGCACAGGCTGAGCTTCGGCGGGTCCCAACTGCCTTGACGGCGGGCTGGGGAGGCCAGCAATCGTTGGCGCGCGGTGGCGCGGTGCCCGCAAAGGCCCGTCGCCGCGCCCCGTCCGGGCCGATGACTACGGGGGCTCCCATGCCCGCGCCGGCGCCGGCCGCCATGCGGCGTCCGGCCGCCCCCAGCATGATGGCCCCCGGGGGTGCAGCTCCTGCCGCACAGCGTACCAAGAAGATGTCGCCCGAGCGCGCCAAGGGAGGCGGTGGCTTCCTGGACCGCGCCGCAGCGCTGTTTGGGCTCGGCGGTGGCGACTACGACGCGCCGGCCGAGGCATGCTACGACGAGGCCTTCGAAGGTCAGGACGGGGGGGCCTCTGCCCTCTCCGACGCCGGCGGTGACCTGTTCTACGAAGTGCTCATGAAGCAGTATGCCGACGGGCACTTCCCGTGGACAGACGCGGTCGCGGAGCTCTTTGGCGCGGACGCCTCGCGTGTCCGGGAAGCGATTGGCGGTGGGTCCGACCCGGACGTAGTCGCCACCGCCTGCGTGGTGTGGTGGTTTGAAAACCGCCTCGCCGACCGGAGCGCGGAGTGGGGCCAGGCGGTCGCGAAAGCGGGACGCTGGTTGGCGACGCAGCCGACGCAATTCGATGCCGGCGCGCTCTTCGCCACAACGTGACCGTATCAGCCGGCCCGTCGCCGTCGCGGCGGGTCGGTACCCAATCCACCGATTTCATCCCGTACGATCGGAGCGACCGTCGCCAGGTGCGGACCCCTCACGGCGCGGAGGGCATCATGGCCGCAAGCCGCGCCCGGTTCGCCCGGCTCGGACTCGAGGCGACCGCCGCCTCGCCGTAGGTCCGAGCGCCGGCCGAATTCCCGCGCGCAATCGCAACCTCCGCGCAGTCCGCGGCCACCGCTTCCTTGTACTTCGGGTACAATCCCTCGCAGGCCCTGCCTGCGTCGGCAAGCGTCCGCAGCGCGTCCTCAGACCGGTCCGCCGCCTTGTAGGCCTGCGCGAGGAGCAGCTGGTGTCCGGGCTGCGGCCAATCCCGCACCAGGGGCTCCATCAGCTCAATCGCGCGTCCGGGATTGCCCGCCGTCAGCTCCCCCCGCGAAAGGGCTGCGATGGCCATCGGATAGCCGGTTCCGCGCTCGTGGGCGGCCCGCAGGAACTTCAGCGCCTCGTCCGTCCGGCCCTGCTCCAGGTGCAGCAGTCCCCGCTGCACGGACAGCCACGCAACGGGCGCCGGCGCTGTGTTTGTGATCTTGGTCTCGGCGGTGGCAAAGAGCCGCTCGGCCTCCTCGACGTTTCCGAGCTCCCACTCCATCTGCCCGACCCTGCCCAGGACGTGGACGCCAGGCCGTGCGGCGAGCTCATCCCTCATGGCCTTCTGTGCCGCCTCATCCCGGTTGAGGTGCCACTGCAGCTCGGCCCGCAGCGATTGGATGCGGCGACTCTTTGACCCCCGTATCTCCGCCCCAGCGAGGTCGGCCAACGCCTCCTTGGCCCTGCCCAACCCAAAGTTGCCCTCCGCCCGCATCAGCAACAATTCCGCGCCCGGCAGCGCAGCGTCCCCACCCGAGGCAATCTCCACGACCTCGGCGTAGTGCGCCGGGTCCTGGTGTAACTCGGCCCATGTGTAGACACGCCAGCCCACCTGCCTGCGCGACGCAGGGGACACCGGGGCGGCCTTGAACGCCGCCCGTGTGGACTTCATCTGACCCCTGACATTGGTCGAATACGACGCCCAATCTGTGGTCGGCAGCTCGGCCTGGTTGCGCGGCCGCTTCAGGATTCGGTGGGGCGCCGCCAAAGGTGGACGTTTGGGTGGCACGTACGCCTTCCGGGCGTCGGCGTGTCGGGTGTCGGCGGCCACGACTGCCGTGTCTGCGGCCGTACCCGCGTCCAGGTTTGCGCGAGAACCGGCGCCGCAATCACCACAACCCGCGAGGCCCACGAGCCCCGCCGTCACCCCAACGTGCACAAGCATCCACCTCCAATTCATAGCCACAGCCCCCCGGCTCCCAAGGAGCCCCACCGGTATCACGGCCACAAGAACGCACAAAGGCCGCCACTGTCGTGACGACCTCCGTGCTACTCACGGGACGGCGTTCCGTCCTCCTGAGCCTGCCTAG
>CALBXO010000347.1 GCA_937890335.1 uncultured Pseudomonadota bacterium
GCTACGATCTCAGCGCGTCGGCGTTGGTCGGCGATGTCGTGGATCCGCAAGAGCTTCGGCTCAGCCAGCTGCAGGCCGGCGCAACCTCCAGCGGAATTGCCACGGGCCTGGTTGGGCCCATGAGCTGCCCTGACGTGGCGGGGAACTAGGAATGAACATGTACACGACACGTCTGACTGGACTCGCCATCGCGCTCGGCCTCGGCCTGGCGGTCACCCCGGCCGCGGCGCAGCAGGACATCCGCACGGACAAGCTGGCGGACCCGGTGGTCCTCATCGCGACGGACACCTCGGGTAGCCTCGAGTTTCTCGACGCCGAGGGAGTCTATCCCGCCACATTGCCCCCGTGCTTCAACGGCGACACGCGAGATGCCAATTGCGCAGGGACCTGTACGGCTCCGGCCGCGCGCCCGCGTCACATCGTGGCCAAGGAGGTCCTCACCGGGGTCTACGAGGGCTACGGCTGCCGCTCCGTGCCGCGCAGCGCGGCGCCGACGTTCGACGACGGCTACTCGATCCCCCACTTTGAACCCACGTTTTCCCGGCACGCCCGCGAGACGGGCCTGATCCGGCGCAACCGCGAGCTCGTCCGGTTTGGTTTCGCCTCATTTGATGGCGACGCCCGCGGCGACGACACGGACAGCTTCACCTCCGCGGGTGAGAGTCTGCAGTGGAACCTGGGCATTCGCAGCGTGGACGCGGGAAACTCACCGCTGGTCGGCTTTGGAGACCTCAACAATCCCGCGGACGGGATTGAGGCAGCTGTGGCGACGGAGAACTCCGTGGCGGCGTTCATTCCGTTTGGCGCCACGCCCATCGCGGCCATGTTCCGAGACCTGCGCACCTACATCCCCAACAAGGTCATCGACGGTGACCTGTTCAAGGCGTGCCGCGACATCCACATCGTCCTGATCAGCGACGGCCAGCCCACGTTTGACGATTGCGTGGACGCCGACCCGCTGCCCGCCCGCTGTACGCGTGGTGGTGTGAACTACCCGTATCGAACGACCCTCGAGGAGATCGTCAAGCTCACGGAGATCGCGTCCAACATCTACGTTCACGTCATCGGCTTCAACCTGGCGGAGACCGACCGTCGGGCCTGTCGGGGGGCCAACAACATCGACGGCACGCCCAACCTGAGCTGCATCCACCAGATGGCCTTCGCCGGTGGAACCGACGCGACGCCCAACGATCCCACGACGTACGCCCACATCGCGCAGGACGCCGTGACCCTGACCCGCACGCTGAGCCGGGTCATCAACGGCATCGTGGATGGGACGGGCGCGCGCGCCACGGTCACCACGACCACCCGTACCTCCAACCGGAACCTCGGCGGCGGTCAGTACCAGTTCTTTGGCAGCTTTGATGTCTCCCGCGAGCACCACCTGTGGAGCGGAAACCTCGAGCGCCTCGAGCAGTCGTGCTCCGGCGGCGAGCTGCAGACGGCGAGAATCGTAAACTTTGCCACCGCGCTCAACGCGCGGACGGCCACGCAGCGGCAGATCCTCACGCCGTTTCTCGACCCCGACAAGGTCGGATCGCCCATTACGGAGTCGGCCTACATCCAGAACACCCGCCCCGGCACGAACTTCGAGGACGAGCTCGTCAACCTGAACATGACTTTCTCGACCCTGCAGACGCTCATCGGCAACTCCGAGCTCGAGTCGCGCTTTGGCGTCAACCGCCTGTCCAGCGTGAACCTCCCGTATATGCTGGACCTGATCCGCGGCAACCAGGAGCGCGTCGGGCGCCGCCTGGGGGGCATCAATCACGCCCACGCAGTGATCGTCGGTGGCCCGGAGCTCGACCTCGACATTCCTGGTTATGAGCGCTTCGCCAACGCGGTCAGCCCGCCGGACGACCCCCGCGCGACCATGGTCTACCAGGGCGCTGGCACGGGATTGCACGCGTTTGACGCGGAGTCCACGACGGGGTTTGAGCAGTTCATGTTCCTGCCGATGGATCTGCAGGACGACCAGGCGCTGCAGCGCGCGTCGCGCATCCATGGCGTGGACTCACCGCCGGTGGCTGCCGATGTCCGGATGTACCGCGGCGAGGGCGCTCCCCCCGACGGGTTCATCGATCCCGTCGGCCGGCTCGTGCGGGATGACTCGGGCTTTTACGACATCTGGTCCACCGTCCTGGTGGGCGGACTTCGCGGCGGAGGGCGGTCGTTCTATGCGCTGGATGTGTCGTACCCAACCAAGCCGCGGTTCCTCTGGGAATTGAACCCGGAGACCGAGCAGCGCCGCTTTGACGTAAACTCCGCGGACCCGTTCCTGTCGGTCACGGTGGACAAGTCACCGGCCAAGGCGCTGATGGGGTACAGCTACGGTCGCCCCGCCGTCGGGTCGGTCGTTATCAAGGGCCAGAACGGCAAGCGCACTGAGCGCGGCATCGCGATCCTGCCCGGAGGCGTGCCGGAGAACCCGTCCAGCCCGGACGGGCAGGGCTACGCGATCTATGTCGTGGAGCTCGCCACCGGCCAGATCATCCGGCGTTTCACCACGTATGAGAATGACTCGGGCAAGCCCTTTACGGCGCCCGTCACCGGTAGCGTCGCAGCCTACAACACCTTCCCCGGCAGCGTGATCTCGCGGGCGTTCGTTGGAGACGGCAAGGGGCGGATGCTCCGCGTGGACTTGCGCAGCGATGACCCGACCAAATGGTATGTGCACCTGTTCCACGACACGGGCACGGCCACGCCCATCCAGATCCGTCCCTCACTGAGCACGGGGCGTGACGGACGCGTCGTGGCCATCTTTGGAAATGGCGACATCGACAACCTCGAGCGACGCGAGACCGGCAACAAGGTGGTCAGTGTGTCGGAGAAGATCGTCCTCAACGAGGACGGTTCGCTCAAGCGCGTGGATCCGGTCGTGAATTGGATACTCAGGCTCGGCGCCAACGAGAAGCTGACGGGGACTCCGCTGGTCACCAACAGCACCGCGTATTTTCCCACGTTTGTCCCGAGCACAACCGTGGCCTGCGACCGTGGAAATGGTCGGATCTGGGCCATCGACTTCCAGGGCAACGACCCAGACGCCACCAACGACATCATCGGCCGCTTTGATCCCAACGGTCGCGACTTTGACGAGGACAACCAGGATCGAGCCGATGTGACGTTGTCGGACAATAGGGCCTATTTTGATCTCAACTTCGACTCCGTTGTCATTGGCCAGTTGACCTTGGCTTCGGACCCGGTCTGCTTTGACGACCTGCCGGACCCGGACGACCAGGACTCCAAGCCGCCGCGGGTACCTACCGACAAGAAGGCGAGCCCCGCCAAGATCCTGATCCCGCCGTCCGGGTCGTCTGAGGGGGACATCCCCGGGCTGAAGAGCCCGGTGCTCACGATTGATCCCAATGATCCGGAGAACTCGGAGGCCGGTGTGGGCCGCGCGTATGTGTTCATCACGTCCTGGGGCGCGGTGCTGGATTGAGGCGGCTGATGAAAAAGATAGGCGTGGCACTCCTGACGGTCGCGGCCTGCGCGTGCACGACGGACCCGCCCGAGGCACTGCAACCCAGCGAGGCCGTCGCAGACGACGCGCCGGCCCCGCTCATGAAGGCGCATTCGGACGGCCCGTTTCACGACGATGGCACCCTGCGGCCCGCCGAGGAGCAGGTGCTCGGGGCGCCGATACCGCGCGAGATGGCCGGCGTCTCCGGCAGCGACTCGTGGGCTGGGTACCAGGCGCCGTACGGATACCGAACTCTGGTGGACTTCTATGCCGACGAGCTGGGCTCCGACTGGAAGCCAACCCGCAGCGCCGGCGGCGTGAAGTTCCAGAACGAGAAGACCGGCGGTGCCGTGTACGTCCAGAAGCCGCGAGATTCGGCGCAGAAGCCACGCGTCTTCTACTTTGGCGAGTCCGACGGCGTGGCACGTCCGCCGAGTGGTCTGGCGCAGGAGGCAACACCGCCCGCCGGTAGCGCTGGCGGCGCGAACCCGTCGGGAGCCGCGGGGCAAGGGCAGGGAGGTGGAGGCCACTACAACAAGTCGGTCCAGAAACGGGACGGCAAGGATGTGGTGGTCTACACGCCCAAAGAGGAGCGCGACGCCGTGGGCGGAGGTCGGCGCGACGACCTGAGCCGCTACGAACGCGGGCCCGAGTTCAACCCGTTCGCCGGACCCAGGGTCAAATCCAAAGTGCCCGAAGGGGTTCTGCACTGACGGTGCTGTGTGCTAGTTTGGCCCTATGCGTAGTGCCGCTGCATTTCTAATCGTCTCCGTGTGCCTTGGCCTGGCCCTGCCAGCGGCGGCGCAGACCCCCAACCCCTACAAGGCGCTTGTGCTCGACGTAGTCGGGGAGGGCGTGGAAGGCCCGATCGAGAAGGAGGTCAGCGCCATCATCTGGGCGGAGGTTGATCGCAACCCGGCGTACGATCTGGTCAAAGACAAGCGGGAGTCGCTCAGCGACCTGCTCTTCGCCCTCGGCTGTGAAGAACCGACGCCGGAGTGCATGGGGGCGCTGGCGGAGGCGCTCAAGGTCGAGCGCATTGTCTACGCCCGGTTGATCGCCACCGACGAGCTGCACGACCTGACCGTGAACGTCTTTGACTACGCCAACAAGCGCGTGGTCCGCCGTTGGAGCAAGCGGTTCACGCCCGATCGGGAGTTTGCCACCTATTTCGGTCAGCAGATGCAGACTTTTCTGGGTGGCCAGGCGCCGCCGCCGACACCCACGCGATTGCGCATCTCGTCGAACGTCTCGGGTGCGTTGGTCTACGTCGACGGCGTCGAGGTGGGGCCCGTGCCGTGGCGGAGCACCAAGATCACGGCGGGAAAGAAGCGCGTCGAGGTCCGCGCGGAGGGATACACCTACTTCGACAAGGAGTTTGAGCTTCTGGACGGCGAGGACCGGTTCTACAACGCGGTACTCAAGCCACTGTCCAGCGTGGTGGTTCCCGTAGACCCCAACAAGGTACCCGACTTTGAGCTGCGGGGCCGGCTGGTGACGTACGGCTACGTGGTGCTGGCGCTGGGCGTGGCCTCGATCGGCACGGGCGGCGTGTTCGGTTACCTCTCCTCCCGCAGCCAGGAGCGCTATGACGACACGCAGATCGAGCGCAAGGCCCACGAGCTCCGCGACCAGGGAGTGAACCAGGCCACCACCGCCAACGTGCTGTATGGGCTCGGCGGCGTCGCCATCATCTCGGGCGGGCTCCTGATCGTTGCCGGCTATGCGGAGCTGGAAGAAGCCGAGGAGCAGGGCGGCTCCCTCTCGGCTGGCCCGGATGGGGTCAGCGTCAGCTGGACCCTCACCTGGTAGCCCGCCCCCCCGCGAGCGATTCACCGACGCAACCACTTCACCTGAGTGCTCGACCGCTGCGGTCGCGCTACTCGCGGCTGCCGCGGTGGAATACCTGCGTAGATTCCTCGTCGTCCCCGTCGGACTGTGCGCGTGGCGCAGGTTCGCGTGGGGGCGCCTTGCCGCTGCGGCGCTCGTAGATGTCCTCAATGGCCTGGAGCAGCTCGTCGAGGTCGAGCGCGTCGTCAACGGCCGCCAATGGCTCCTCACCGTCGTGGGTCGGGACCTCCTCGTCCGCAGTGGGCGCGATGACCTGGGCGAGCATGGTCGGCTCGTCGTCGTCGCTGTATGTCTCGGCCTCCACGCGCCGGATCGCCAGGTTGTGGCTGCGTTGCGAGGTGGCGTAGAGATCGTCGCTGGACGGGGCCGGTTTGATGGCGCGGGGCACACGGCCCTTTCGGGTCGGCACGTCCGGTGCCCGCGCCTCGTCGGATGTCTCGATCAAGTCGTAGACGCTCGGCATCATGGATCGGTCCAGGGCGGGCTGCACCCGCACCTCGTTGCTCACATCATCCACCGAGAGAACCTGCGTTCCCTCGCGTGGCTGGCCGCCCCGCTGCTCCGCCTCCCACTCCGCTGACAGCAGGTTTCGCACGTACTCGTTGAGCTCGTCGCCGCAATAGCTCGGGTTTGCCGTGTGCAAGAGCTCGATGCAGGCGACCACCATGTCGCGCGCCGACTGGAAACGCTGCGACGGCTTGCGCTCGAGCGCGCGGTGGACGACACCGTCGATTCCCTCCGGCAGCTCCGCGCCGTGGGTGGATGGCAGCGCGAAGTTCGGGTTCCGCGCACGGTCCAGAGCGTCGTCGAGATTCCCAGCCAGGGGCCGCACGCCGGTCAGCATCTCGTAGAGCACCAGGCCCAGGGAGTAGATGTCGGTCCGGTGGTCGATGTCGTCTACGCCGTAGGCTTGTTCCGGACTCATGAAATCCGGCTTGCCCTTGACGATGCCCAGGCGGGTGTCGCGCGACGCGATCCGCGAGATCGCGATGCCAAAATCGATGAGTTTCACGCGCCCGTCGAAGCCCAGCAGGATGTTCTGAGGGTTCACGTCCC
>CALBXO010000348.1 GCA_937890335.1 uncultured Pseudomonadota bacterium
CTGAACCGGGCGTTGCCCGTGAAGACGCTGTCGCGGAAGTCGGCCTTGCCCAGGACCCGGCCACCGAGAAAATCAAAATCCGTCAGCTGCATCTGACGGACTTCCAGGTTCTTCCGGGACAGGCTGCGACTCATGTTGAAGCGGTCGTACACACGGCACTGACGCAGCGTGACGTCCTCCTCGAAGGTCGCGTTTTCAAAGGTCGCGCCGCGGAGCAGTTCACACTTCTCCAGCGCGACGGGCCCCGTGAACCGTGCGCTGTTGAAGTACAGCGGGTTCTTCTGGACCACTACGCGCGACAGATCCAGGCCGCCGATCTGCGTGTAGCCAAAGTAGGAAGCGCCCCCGAACTCCGCGCCCTTGGCGTTGATGGGTCCACCAAACTTCGCGTAGCGGAACTCGGCTGTGTTTCGGAAGCGCGCGTTGCGGAAATCGCCGGTGCCCTCCACGTAGCTGAGCGGCGCGTTGAACACACGTCCGTAGACTTCCGCGGATTCCAGGTTCAGGTTGCCGAGCACCACGGTGTTGTCGAGGTAGACCGTGTTGTAGCGGCCCGCTGCGATGAACGCGCTCTTGTTGACCTCACCCTTCCACTTCTTGCCCAGGTGCACGTCGCCGATCACGATCGTCCGATCCAGTTTGAGCTGGTCCTCAAAGGTGCTGCCCCAGGCGTTGACGTTCCCGATGAGGCAGCGCTGGCAGCGCACCAGATTTGGGAAGGTCCGCTCGGACAGATCCAGCTCTTCGATGTATGCGTAGCGGACGCGCTCGCCAGCTTCGAAGGCCTTGTTGACCTCCTCCTGCGTCATCTTCGTCAGGAAGCGCTTCTGGCCCTTCTTCGTGACGTAGATCAGCGCCTCTTCGCCCGCCTTCGCCTTGGCTGCCAGGTCTTCAATCTTGGCCTTGGCCCTGTCCAGCAGCTTCTGCTTGTCGGGATCGACGCTGAAGACAGCGATCTCGCGGTAGCCGGTGGCGACATCCTCGTCGATGAGTGTGTTCCAGGTCGCACGGGACGCCTCGAACTCGCCCATCAGCTCCTGAATCACCGTGTCCCCCAGGGAACCGCCGGCGAACTCGGAGTAGTGGTTGAGCTCGTCGCGTTCCACCGAGGCCGTGAACAGCTTCTTGGCCAGCTCCTTGTTGCCAGACGCCAGCGCAGCCTTGCCCTCAATGCGCAACCGGACCGGGTCTTCGACCCGGGCGATGTCGTCGTCGGTGGCGAGCGTGGTGATCGGGCTTGGCTTGGCCGCCGCGCCGTCCTTGGGTGGTTCGGCGCCACCACCGGCCAGCAGGGGCACAGTGGCGAAGACGCCGAGGACGAAGCAGGCTCCGCCGATCAGTCCGAAGACGCGGCGTAAGGCATGGAAGGAGCGGGCGCCGCGCCCGCCTCCTTGATTCTGGCTTGGTTGGGCCATGGGAGGGTCCGGGGGCTACGGGTAGGGGAGAGGAATTCTACTTGGTGACCGGGTTGCCCTTCCAGACAGTCGCCTGTCCGTCGGTCACAGCGCGCGAGTCGTTGGCCGGGCTCCAGAACATCAGGTTGCCACCATCTTCGGCGGCACACTCGGCGGCCGAGAGGCGCTTGTTGCCGTTGGCGTCGGCGGAATCCGGGCAGTTCGGCGTGTCGGACAGGTGGTCCGAGCCGGAGATTCCGTCCGGGTCCAGGGCGGCGCCGTTGCGCTCGGTCGTGTGGAACGCGCCCAGGTGATGCCCGAGCTCGTGCGCCATGATGATCTCGATCACAGCGTCGTCCGCGCCAAAGTCCGTCATGTTGACGGAGACGCCGGAGCGCTCGGTGCCGTTGATGCCGACGGGGCCGGGCGGAACTCCGGGAGACAGACCGAGAAGCTCAAACCCGCCCTCGCCGGAGATGTCGCCGACGAAGAAGTAGTTGATGCGACCCTCGGGGTGGCCACCGGAGAGGGTGAACAGCTCGGCGTGCTCCTGGAAGGAGTCCACCTTGCCGTACTTCTCCGCGTCCGCGCCCGTGATGTCGATGTAGGCGTCCTCGGGAAAGTTGAGCGTGATGCCCTTGGCGGCGTAGACCGCCTTGACGTTGCCGAGGATGTCCTGAAACGGTCCCGGCGCCTTCGCCGTCGCCGCGTCCAGGCCGTCGACACCGACGAAGAAGAGGTTGAAGTCGATCGTGGAGCCGAGCCCGTCGGTCTTGTAGACCGCCTCGACCGTGGCATCAAAACCGCTGCCGTCGGTCAGGAACTGAAGCGTCCACACGCCCGGCTCAAGCACGACCTCTGGGTTGTTCGGGATCAGGACCGTATACAGACCGTCCGTCGCGTCGGTACGGTTGGTGTAGACGTCGTTCTCCCAGTCCATCACGGCGACCCCGCTGGGGTTCGTGATCTTCTGCGCGAGGATCAGGTTCGAACCCGCTCCGTCGATGACGAGGGCCACGGACGTAGCGCCCGCCGGGACGGTCACCGAGAGGGTGTCCGTGTCGATCCGGAAGCTTCCCATGGGGCTCTCGGGGCTGACCGCAGGGCCGCCTCCGTTGTTGCCGCCGTTGTTGCCGCCGTTGTTGCCGCCGTTGTTGGCGCCGTTGTTGGTGCCGTTGTTCACGCCTTCTTCGTCCTCACCGCAGGCCGTGGCCAACAGGAGTGCAAACAGGCCCAATACCAGTGCTGTCTTGTGCAGTTTCATGTGTTTCTCCTAGCGGCCCAGGCTCTTCTGGATGGTCTCGCGCAGATGAACCTTGGTCTCGAGCTGCAGGCGCTGCTCGAGGACGACCTTGGCCTCGGGGGTGGCGACCGTGCCAAGCCCGAGAATCGCGTCCTCTCGGACGGTCGAGTTCGCATCTGCCGCGAAGGTCTTGAGCGTCGGCAGCGCGCCCGACTTGAAGCCCACGGCCAGTGCGCGCAGCGCCTTGCCCCGGAACTTGGGCTTGCTGTTCGTGTCGGCGGCCAGGCCCTCGAGGAATGCCTGGGTCTCTGGGGTCGGGAAGTGCGCCATGGCGCTGATGGCCCGCGACCGCTTGGACGGGCGCTCCTTAGGCGAACCGGCGATGGCGCGCAGAGTCACGGCCGCGTCGGGACCGAGCTTCTGCCATTCGGCGGCGGTGGGTACGTACTCGATGCCGCCGAGCAGCTCGTGCACTTCTGCGGGCACGTCGACGCTCTGCGCGCTGGCGACCAGCGCGAACGCGGTGATGGCCACTGCGGCCAGGGTTTGAAGAATTCGCTTCATTTTCTACTCCATCCTGATGGGTCGCACATCCTATCGACAGGCGCGCCGGGGGGCAACGCCAGCCATTCTACAGGGCTTCACATACTTCTTTGGCGGCCTGCGCCTCCACGCCGACGAGCCGCACAGTACGGCCCCCGGGCAAATGCAGGCCAAGCACGACCTTGCCTGGCAAGGACGCGCTCACGGTGGTCAGCGCCAGATCGAGCAAAATGCCAACCACCAGGACGCCGACCCCACTGAGGATCCAAGGCGTGAACTCGCCCTGAATCCCGTCCAGAATCCACACCACACCCACGAGAATCCCAAACCCCAGGCAGGCCATACCCACGAGGGTCAGCGCGAAGGGATAGCGATCCTCAACCTGCACGCTGAGGGCGTCGGCGCGCTTGATCGTCTCCGTGCTCTTGCGAATCTCGCGACCCACGAGCCGGACAGATTCCGAATAGGTGATCTCGTCTCCGTCCACGCTCAGCTCACCGGTTCGCCGGTAGCCCAGCACAAAACGCCCGACCAATTTGGCGAGCGAGACAAGCAAAAGAAGCCCACTGACGCCCATGATGACGCGCGCGATGGACCGCGCCGGCTGGCCAGTCGCCGCGCCCGCGGCACGCGCGCTCATTCGGCGACCGCCGCGACGACTGCGTCCGTGAAGTCGCGTGTGCTCGCTGTTCCGCCAAGGTCTCCGGTGACGCTCTCGCCTGCGGCGAGCACGGATAGAAGGCCCGCCCGCAGCCGGCGGCTCTCGGCGTCAAAACCCAGGTAGCTGAGCATCATGCACGCGGAGAACATCAGGGCGGTCGGGTTGGCGATGCCCTTGCCCGCGATGTCCGGTGCGGTGCCATGTACCGCCTCGAACATGCCATTGCTGGCACCCAGGTTCGCGCTGCCCGTCATCCCGAGCCCGCCGATCAGGCCGGCGGCGAGATCCGAGACGATGTCCCCAAACAGGTTTGTGGTCACGATGACCTGGAACTGCTCGGGCCGGGTGACCATCTGCATGCACGCGTTGTCGATGATCAGATCATCGAGCTCGATCTCGCTGTAGTCCGCCGCCACCTCGCGCGCCACCTCAAGGAAGAGCCCCGAGGTCATCTTTAGGATGTTGGCCTTGTGGAACACCGTGACCTTGTCGAACCCCTCGCGCCGCGCGTGCTCGAAAGCAAAACGGCAGATCCGCTCGGACCCGAAGCGTGTCACGACAGCGACGGCCTCGGCGGCGGACCGGTTGGGAGGAATCCAGTGCTCAACGCCGGAGTAGAGCCCCTCGGTGTTCTCGCGGATCACGACGAGATTCACGCCGTCAAACCGCGTCTTCACACCCTCCACTGACCGGGCCGGGCGTACGTTGGCGTAGAGATCAAAGTGCTGACGCAGGGCGACGTTGGGGGAGCGATAGCCCTTGCCCACGGGCGTCATCAGCGGCCCCTTGAGCGCGCAGTCGCACGCCTCGATCAGCTCGAGCGTGGACTCCGGCACCAACTCACCGAGCGACACAAACGCTCCGGCGCCGGCCTGGGCCTCGGCCCATTCGATGTCCGCACCCGTAGCGTCCACTGCGCGCACTGTCGCAGCCGCGATCTCAGGTCCGATGCCATCGCCTCGGATCAGGGCAACACGTTTGCTCATCTCGCTCGTCAGTTCGCGCGTAGGGTGAAGCGGAACTCCGTGGTCGAGCCGTCGTCTCCCACTTCCGACGTCACGGTCTGGAGCGTGTCGCCATCGACGCAGTAGGGAAGAATCGACTCGGTCCCCTCGGAGTCTACGAACCGCAGGGTGTTGTCGCCGAGGTTCTCCCAGGTGCCGTTGGCGGCGCTGGTCTCCTCGGATTCGGTCACGCAGTCGCAGGTGTCCCCGATGAGCTCACACTCGCCATTGAGCGTGTCCGCCAACGTGTCACAGGAGTTCTGGGCGCAGCTGGCCGGGACCCAGGCGCGGATTCGGAGGGCCAGGACGTTGTTGAGGGTGTAGTTGCCGTCGTCGCCGAGGTCCATGGTGCCGGACACCTGCGCTGTCGCGACGGCCGCGATCTCCGGGCAGAGGAAGAGGAAGCCCTCAAAGGGGTTCGTCTCGAAGTCGATGCAGACGTCCTCAAACGAGTAGCTGCCCGCCGCCAGGTCTCCTCCGCAGGAGTTGAACGGCCCGCCGCAATCCGGGAAGACGATGTTGCCCGGCCCCGGGTTCACCTCGCCGTTGTTCGCGCCGTTGTTGGCGCCGTTGTTCGCGCCGTTGTTGGCGCCGTTGTTCGCGCCGTTGTTCGCGCCGTTGTTGGCGCCGTTGTTCG
>CALBXO010000349.1 GCA_937890335.1 uncultured Pseudomonadota bacterium
CTTTCAGATGCGCGTCGCCGTTTTGCCGCCTAGATTGCGTTTCGTGGCTGGCACGGCCCCTCGGCGCTTCCAAGGAAGCAGGGGTTCAACAGGAGACACGTATACCACCGCCAAGCATCCCTGGGCTCTCGCCTGGACCGCGTCACCGAGTCGAGCAAAGCGCATCGCGTTCGGTTTCGTCATGCCACTCACCCACAGCTGCAAGGCTCGGCCTTCGCGGGGTAGGCGAGAAACCCAAGTGTTTCCTGATTGGACCGCGCTCAGGATGATTCTCTGAATCGTACCTGGCGTAAGTCGAGGGGTCGTCGCCAGACTCCAACCCACACTCTCTTCGGGCCCTGCCCGCTTCAATCCGGTTTTCGACACGCTTCGTGGAGGCCTCCATGCTGACCCACCCCCGTGGACTCGTGCGGCTGTGTGCCGCGTTGTTCCTGACCGCAGCCTGTTCGACCCCCACCGTCGGCGAGAACGCCAACTGCGTGGACGTCGACGGCGATGGGCACGGGGAAGGGTGTGCCGCGGGCCCCGACTGTGACGACGTCAACGCCGCGCTTCAGGTGTGCGACTGCGCCATGGGGAACTTCGCGGGCTGCGCCTGCGAGGCCGGAGCGGAGGAGCCGTGCTTTGAGGGCCTGCCGGACCAGCTGGACGTGGGCGTCTGCCACCAGGGTCGGCGCAGCTGCGAGAACGATGCATGGAGCGTATGCCGGGGACAGCGAGCTCCCACGCAGGAGCTGTGCAACGACCGCGACGACGACTGCGACGGTGACTTCGACGAGGGGCTGCCCGACAACGGCTGCGGCACCTGCGACCCGACGTGCACCATGACGCAGGTGGGTGTGGGCGGCGACCCCTGGGACACTTCGGCCGACAACCCGCGCGGGCTGTCGGCGGGCCCGGACGGGCTCACACTCCAACCCGGCGGCGACCCCGGCGAGCTGAGCGTCCTCTGGATCGCCAACAACGAGGAGGGCACGGTGTCCAAGCTCGACGCGCGCAATGGGCGAGAGCTCGGACGGTACGTGTCGGCGCGGGAGGTTCACGCGGGGATGGCCGATCCGCTGACACCGTGCAGCAGCGGCGGCAACTGCCCGAGCAGGACCGCAGTGGATGTGACCGGGGGCGTTTGGGTCGCCAACCGGGCCCTGGGAATCCAGGGATCCGTGACGCGTATCGCCCATGCCCACGCGGACTGCCTGGACCGCGACGAGGACGGCGTGCTGCAGACCTCCGCCGACGCAAACAACGACGGCCGCATCGACATCAATGACCCGGCCGAGTTCTTTGGCGCCCAGGACGAGTGCATCTTGTTCACCCATACCGTGGGCAGCGTGGACGGCAAGCCGCGGGCGCTGGCGCTGGACCCGCTGCACCCCTCCGACGGCATCGGATCTGCCTGGGTCGGCTCCCATGGTGACTTCAAATACTACCAACTCTCGGCGGCGGACGGCTCCGTATTGCGTGAGGTCGCCGTGCCGCACGAGCCGTACGGCGCGGTGTTGGATCGCGCGGGCACGCTGTGGAGCATCACTCTGAACGACGGCGCCAAGGCGTTGGTCTCGGTCGAGTCCGAGACCGGAGAAGTCACGGGGGTGTTCAGCATCGCCAGCACGAACGACTGCGCCAACTCGTACGGCGTCACCATCGACGGACAGGGGCACGTCTGGATCGCGGGCTACAAATGCGCGGCGGCGTTCCGGTACACCCCGCGGACGGGCGAGTGGCTGACGGTGGACTTTGGCACCCCCGGTCTGCGCGCTCGGGGCATCGCGGTGGACGAGAACGACAAGGTCTGGGTGGGCACCAGCCATCTGCAGGAGACCAAGATCGCGCGGCTGGTGAGCTTCAACACCGACGGCACCGGACTGGACTCCTTTGACCTGAGCCCTGAGGGCGAGGAGCTCATCGGCGTGGGCATCGACCCTTCCGGAAAGGTGTGGGGGGTCAACCGAAACACGAACAACGCTGTTCGTTTTGACCCGGCGACCCGGACCGCAGAGTTCTTCCCCGTGGGCGCGGGTCCCTACACCTACTCTGACTTCACCGGGCACACCCTGCAGAATTTCATCGCGCCGCAGGGCACGTACCGTCACATCTTCGAGGGCTGCCCCGGCGGCGCCTCCGCGCTTTGGCAGCGGCTCGAGTGGCAGGCTGACCTGCCCGCAGGCGCCGGCATCCGCGTCCGGGCCAAGGTGGCCAATGATCTTGCGGGGCTGGGCAACGCGCCCGTCGTGGGCACCTGGACCGAGGGTCCGGTGGAGCTCGATGGCGCCTACGGTCGCTACCTTGAGGTCTTTGTCACCTTGACCGCCCGGACCCCGAACACGCAGCCCCGGCTGACGGCGCTCGCCGCAGCGAGCACCTGCCCTCCCGTGGAGTAGCCCTCTAGGTGGGTGGTGTCGAACGGCCCTTGGCGGATGTTGTGGGCATCTGTCGCG
>CALBXO010000350.1 GCA_937890335.1 uncultured Pseudomonadota bacterium
CGAGCTCGTTGGTTCTGGGCAAATCGAGTGGCGGCAAGCGCCCGCCGTTGGTGGCGCGCCGCCAGCGCCGCAGTCTGCGTGTGGGCATGCTCGGTCTCGACCACATCTTCCAGTGCCTGCATCGCCGCAAACGCTGCTCTTTCCAGCGCCGAGGGGTCGTCGAAGTTCATCACACCTTCTCCGCCAGGGCGACAAGCGCGTCAGCGATCCTCAACTGAACCGCAGGCTCGCTGTGGCGCGTCTGCGCCATCATCTGGACCGTAGTACGAGCCACCGCCACCTGGGCATCGTGCCGGCTCTGCGCGGTGTGCGCCTCGGCCTCGATACAGTCCATCTGGACCTGGGCGCTGAGTGCGTGGCGCCTGGTAACCTGCACCTCGGTGACAATGGTCGACGTCATCTCCAGGCCAGCTGGGATGGCCCTGATTACCTCAAAGCCCAGAATCAGTGCCGGGTGGGTTCGGCCAACGAGTTTCGTCAGATCCATGCCATCTCCTGGTCGGGGTCACATTGGGTATGAGCAGCGTCTGCGTCGGGGCTGACACATTTCTTCGGGGCGCGTTGCCGCAAGACGTGGGCGACGATTGCGCGGTAGCCGTCGGCGCTCCTGCGCGCCAGCCGACCACGCTCCTGCGCGGCGTCGATCCACGCGAGAATTTCTTCTCGCGTGCGCTGGTGCCGTTTGTGGATTCTACTCGCCGGGGCGTCGCCCACGATGGCGCTCATGGGCCGATCGCCATAGGCGACCCCGACCAGGTCGTCGAACTGTGCGAGCATGGCACGCTGCCTGCGCTTTTGGCGTCCGGCCACGACCTCGGTCTCCAATACGGTGCGGAAGTCGCGAATGCGGGCAGCGAGCAGCTCCTTGAACGCCGCGGTGGGATCTCCCTCCGGCCCAGGAGGCACTTGTTCGATCGCTCTGGCCTTCGACCACCGAATGACCTGGCTGAGCAGCGCCCGATGCGTGTAGCAGAAGATCTTCTTCACGCAGGCCTCCAGGCCGTGCACCGAAGGGTCCCAATCGGCGCAGGCCCAGCCGGCCGAGGCACGCACGATCTTTAGCAGAACCTCCATCGCCAGATCATCGGCTGAATGCGGCTCCGGGATGCGAAGCAACGGGCGGTGCGTTTTGGGGTCGCGCCGATGCTTCAGCCGCTCAATGCGCGCAAGGAGGAAGGCCTTAAGGGGCACCATTCCTGCCCGGTCTCCGCAGGCCAGGCCCGCCCAGGCTTCAACGATAGGTCGATGAGTCTCGAGTTGGTCGCGCTGTGCCGTCATCTCCGTCCTCCGCTTGCGTCGCAACGCGGAGTTCGGGATCCCGAGACGGAATAGCCATGGACGTCAACGTTGACAGACGTTGACGTCAGAACACTCGCGCGCCACCCACCAGACCGAAGGGTACGGTACGGACCGCGCGATGGAGGGCGTCGCGGTCCGTCAACACAGCGTCGATCGACCGGCGCCTCACCCAATGCTCCAGAGAGCCAAACCAAGGCGCCGTCGCGCTGCCCGGGCGGCCGAGGCGCTTCAAGGCATCTTTGGCGGACGCCAGCCACGTCTCCGCCTCGGGGCAGGTACGGTCGCCGTGGTTCTCCAGCCCTTCGAGAGCCGCCGCCATACCCAGCGCCACCAGTGTGGTCCGAGGAGGACCGCAACACGCGATGGCCTTGTTGGTGAAGCGCGAACTGCGGTCCCAATCCTGGCACTGGGCGGCGACCCGGGCGAGGTTTCGCAGCGTCGCAGGGGCGGGGTAGTCCAACTCCATCTCCGCGACGACCTCATCCACCTGGGTCCACAAGGTCTCCAACAGGTCGACATCTGCACCGGTCAGCGCGCCCACGTCGCCGACGACCCGAAAGTAGAGGACCGTCAAATCGAGCGTGAACGGGTCGTTCCAGGGAAACTGCGCCAACGCGCGGCGAACTCCCAGCTCGCCGAGAAGGGACCGAGCCCGCTCGAAACGGCCGGATCCCAGCTCAGCGCGGGCCTTGTGGTGCCGGAGAATATTCTTGTCCCAGTCCGACGAGTAGAACCGCGCACACTGCGTGTAGAGCGTCAGGGCGGTGGCATCCTCGCCGAGGTAGTGGTGCACCTGCGCTCGATGACTCTTCACCCTGCCCCAATGCGCGAAATGACGTAGCGGGAAGATGTCGTCCAGGGCGGTGAGCCTGGTCGAGAGCTCGTCGAGTCGCCGACCAGCGCGGTCAAACCGAAACGCGTTGACGTCGACTTCCGCGGCTCGATTCTGGAAGCCGATCGCTTCCGCAAGGCAGTAGGGAGCCAGTCGCTCCCGGAGATCTTCCTCCTGGGCAACAAGGTCGTCGCCCAGGTTGATGTCGCCGCGATGATTGGCGACATCCAGCCGCGCGTTGAGTGCGCGGTACACAAAGGGCGCGGCGATTTCGGGGTCGTCGATCCTCCCGGTCAAGACCGTCAGCCGGCTCGCCAACTCCTGCGCAGAGTCCAGGTCCCGGTCATCGCGAAGCGCGACGTCGACGGCGTCGCTGAGTGATTCAAGCAGGCCGCGGAGAGCGCGGCCAGGCAGCTGACGCAGAGCACGCTGGGTCAGTTCTTCGAACTCGGGTAGCTCGCCGTCGCCCGCCGGGCCGTAGAGCCACTGAAGAAACGCCGACGCCCCAAGGTCCTCGTAGAGCCGCTCCCCAACACTGAGTGTCCGCTCCGGAGTCAACTCGATGTGAGCCGCCGCCATATCCAAAACACGATCGCGCAGGTCGGACCATTGGCCCGGACGGAAAACGAGGTTGCTGACAAGATCCCCAACCATCAAGGCCGCCTTGGTAGCGTCGGCCCAATCGGTGCACTCGCCCAGATGAACGACGCGACAGGTGAAGTCGTCCTTGGCACTTAGGGCGATGTTGCGGGCGGCGAGAATCTCGCCCACCCGGGCGCCGACAACGACCGAGATGTTGTGATCCGTTGAGGTGATCTGGCCCAGGTCCGTGGAGCGACCGGCCAGGGTCACGTCCGCTGCCCAATCCCGTCCGAGCTCCACCGCGAACTCAGCCAGCGCGCGCGCGGCGACCGCCGCGTGTGCCACATTGCGATCCCGGTGGCCCACCTGCATGTGGTCCTCGGCGACGAAGAAACCATCGAAGCCGTCGCCGTGAAACGCCTCCAATGTGTCCAGCAAGTCCGTGAGGTAGGCGCGGTACCGCCCGGGGGCCTTGCGCATTTTTGTACCGTGAATGCCCGCTGGAAGTCCCCCGGTTCCGTAGTGTTTGGAGACCAGTGAGTCCAAGAGTTTGGAGACGTTGGCCTCAAGGAAAGCCCCCTCTGAGAAGATGGGCCCTGCGACGACGCCGTCCTCAGTGCCGTCAAAACGACCGCTCTCATCCAGGTAGATCCGCATCGGCATCCTCCCACGGGGCAAAACCCCGCTTTTCGACGCGCACGTGTGGCAGCATCGTGGTGACTCCGTCGTACGTCTCCACGAGCTGATGTCCCGTCGCCGCTCGGAACTTTGAGATGG
>CALBXO010000351.1 GCA_937890335.1 uncultured Pseudomonadota bacterium
GTTGTTGGCGCCGTTGTTGGCGCCGTTGTTGGCCCCATTGTTGGCGCCGTTGTTGGCGCCGTTGTTGGCGCCGTTGTTGGCGCCGTTGTTGGCGCCGTTGTTGCCGGTGTTCCCGTCGTTGTCGTCGTCACCACAAGCGGTGGCGGCAAAGGCGAGGGAGCACACAAAGAGGGCCGTAATGGAGGCCCGGAACATGGGATTCTGGTTCATTTCAATGCCCTCCTACAGCCGGCTGGTGGTGGCCCAGACCTGGATCGTGTCGCTGCCACCGGTGGCTGCGGCGAGATCCATCTCGAGGGAGATTGCGGTGATGTTGAGGCCAGCGAAGAAGTCCCGCGTGCCATCGAACGAAAGCGATCCCGATCCAAGCGTGGCCTGGTAGCCCTCGAGGTCGAAGAAGAACGGGTCGTCGGCGACGCCAGTCCAGGCGCGCGCGCCCTCGGCACCGATCATGCCGCCAACAGCGCCCACGAGGACACCGTCCGCGCCGGGAAGGTTGGTCACCTGCATCCCCCAGTCGCCGTTGCCGTTCTGCGCGTAGCGAACCCAGACACTGATGTCCGCCGCTCCGTCCGCGTCCTGGTCAATGTGGAAGCCGTAGAGCACCTCCGGGTCCAGGCTGACCGTGTCCGTGGTCGTGCCAGCGCCCGCGATGCCGATGATGGCCACGAGCGAGCCGCCGTCGGTGTGCCACGCGTACAGGTCGGTGATGTCTGCGGTCTGATCGGCCGCCGTGGCGGGCGAGTCGATGTGGTCCGCTGCCAGAGCTGGGGTCGCGCAACAGAGCGCGAGCAGCACGGCCAGAGTGCGGGTCATGATTTTCATGAAGCCTCCAGTGCTTCGAGGTTGAATGCGAAATGCAGCGGCGTTTCTACCACATTCCCACGGGAGTGCAAATTTCACGCACGCCGACGGTGACGGGACAGAGAACAGACGTGTCGGGAGGTGTGGTCAGGGGTGGACGCGGGACTGACCCGCGGTTCAACGTCCCTTGCCGAGGAAGTCGCGGATGCTGTCGAAGATGACTTCGCGGTTCTTGATCTCCGAGAGCGTCACGTCGTCGGTGTCGCCGAAATTCTCGCGCAGGTCTTTGATGAACTGACCGGACCCGTACGGCGACTCCACCTGGCCGTAATTGAACACATTGGCCTGCGGGATGACCCCGTCACGGAGAATCTTCATGCACTCGCCCGTGTCCTCCACCGACCAGTTGTCCCCGTCGGAGAAGTGGAATGGATAAATGTTCCACTCGGACGCCGGATACTCCTCCTCCATGATCTTCAGGCACAGTTTGTACGCGCTGGAGATCATCGTCCCGCCGGACTCGCGCGTGTGGAAGAAGGTGTGCTTGTCCACCTCCTTGGCCGTCGCGTCATGGATGATGTACCGCGACTCGATGCCCTGGTACTGGGACCGAAGCCAGGTATCAATCCAGAAGCTCTCAATCCGGACGATCTCTTTCTGCTCGTCACCCATCGAGCCCGATACGTCCATCATATAGATGATGACCGCGTTGGTGTGCGGCTGCGTGGTCTCGGTCCAGGCGCGGTAGCGCTTGTCGTCGCGCACAGGGATGACGAGCGGGTTGCTCGGGTCGTACGTCCCCGTCGCGATCATCCGCTTGAGCGCACGTTTGTACGTACGCTTGTAGTGGTGCAGTGACTCCGGCCCCACGGGGCGAATGCCCGTGTACTTCTCCTTGACCGTCTCGATGGACTCGGAGCCCTTGGGCTCAATCTTGGGCAGCGCCAGCTCCTCGCCCATGATCTCGGCGAGCTCCTCCAGGCTGACCTCCACCTCCAGCTCGTGCTGACCGGCCTGATCTCCCGCCTCTCCCTGTCCGCTGCCGGGCTTCTGCTCACCCTGCCCCAGCGAATCTCCGGGCTGCCCCTCCCCCTGGGAGACCCCGCCGGTCTGTTTGTCGCCAAACTTGAACCGCGGGATGTCGATCCTCGGGATCGGGATGGACACGACGTCCTTGCCCTTGCGACCAAACATCTCGCCCTGGCTCATGTACTTGCGCAGGTTGCGTTTGATCTTGCCGCGGACGATCTGGCGAAAGCGATTGTGGTCGGTGTCGATACGGGCCATGGGCGAACTGTATCCCAGCCTTTACTCGGCGGCGAGCCCGTTGATGGAAGTTCCGCGGCCGGAGAGCGACAGGAAGATGGAGAAAGCGTCATCCACTCCGTCACCATCGGTATCAATGTCCACTTCATTGAACATCAGGTCCATGAAGAGTCGGCAGCTGCTGGAGATGGTTGCACACTCGGCGCGCCCGTCTTCCACGCAGCGGTTTGGGCGCGGCTCTCCCACGCAGGTTTCGCGCCCCACGCCAGCCCGCAAGTCCACCAGCGGGGTCTCCAGGTGGATGCACGCGCACTCCTCGGACAGCAGAAAGTCATTCACGGTGTCGATCAGGCTCTGGAGCGGCAACACACCGGCGATGGTGGCGCTCGTGACGCGGATTCCGGCCGCGTCCTGGCTCAGCGTGGCGCGCATCACCGCGTCCTCGATCACGAAAGCCAGCGGGATGCCCCCAAGGGGTACCTCCATGAAGAACGCGGGCGACGGGCCTGCGTCGAGCCTGCCCGACGCCAGCGTGCCGCCCCGGAAACGCGACCGCGGCGTCTGGTAGCCGGGAAGGAAGCTGTCGCGCCGGATCAGGTAGGCGTCCTGCGTCGCCGGGTTCTCGTCCACATCCACCAGCGTGAAGATGTCAAAATCCACCTGGTCCTGGTCCGAGACGCCGTCCGCCAGCGTGGGCCATTTGGCCCCCAGCGCCAGCTCGCCGTCGGCGATCTGGTTGGTCAGCTCGCGGTTGATGTTTCCGCCCAGCAGCTGAGACAGCGTCTGCACCAGCGGCCCAAACGCGTTGTCCGGCGCGCCATCGTTGTCCACATCCTCCCCTTGGTCGCCGTCGGTTACGACCTGGATGCGGTAGAAGAAGGTCGCCGGTGCACCCTCGATGATGTAGTCATCCGGCCCCCCTTCCTCGCAGTCCTCGGCCTCACAGGTGCACCCGCCCTCGATGCATTGCAGTCCGATGCTGCAGATGTTCAGGCAGGTGCCGCAGTTGCGCGGGTCGGACTGCCGGTCCGCGCAGACGCCCGGCGGGTCCCATGCGCAGGGGTAGATCTCCGCGTCTTCGTCGTCGCAGTCCTCGCCGCCCGACTCCGCCGACGCAAAGCCGTCCAGGTCCCCGTCCGTACCGTCGACGCCGTCACAGCTCTGGTCGATGTCATCACCCACCTCGTCAATTGCACCGGGGTACACCGTGGCGTCCGAGTCGTCGCAGTCCAAGGCGTCGCAGCCCTCTTCCGCGCCATGGACACCGTCACCATCGGTGTCGCACGGATCCACCTCGGCAGACACCACCACGGTGTGCTCCCCCATCTGGTCCCGATCGTCGTGGGCCACAGCGCGGAGTGTGACGGCTTGCGCCGAAGTGGAAGGCGTCCACCAGACACCGCCATCCTCAAGCTCGCCGACAAGCACGTCACCCTCAAAAACTTCCACCCGCACGACCTCGCCGTCGTCTTCGGCTAACCCCTCAACGCGCGTGCGCGCGCGAACCACCTCGTCCGCGGCAGGCGCCGTAATCCGGACGGTCGGAGGTCGGTCCAGCGTGACCGCGCGTGAAATCTGTTTGGTGAGGCCGACCGCGTCCGTGGCCGTGCACAGCAGTGTCTGCTCACCAGCATCGACCTCGTCCAGCGCGAGAACGCCGACGTAGGGCGGCCCAAGGTTTGTCGCCACGGAGGTCCCCAGAATCCCACACCGAAGTTGGGTCGGGCTCACGTCCTCCACGCCGGCGCTGATCTGGACCGCGTTGCCAACGATGTCACCGTCCGAGGGAGTCTCCATCGTCACGCGGGGCTCGGACCGGTCCACACCGACAGTCGCCACCGCGTCCACGGCCTGCCCGCCGCTGTCGGTGGCCCGCGCGACCACCTCATGCGGGCCTTCCTCGGCGCCGCTCGCGTCCCAGGTCACCTCAAACGGCGCCTGCGTCGCGGTGCCGACGGCCACGCCGTCCACCAGGAACACAACGGACGTGACGCCCAGGTCGTCGGTGGCGGTCGCGCCCAGGCGCGCCTCCGTCTGCACCCAGGCCGCCGCGGTGAGTGTCACCTCAGGGGGGCAATCCCCATCGCATGGCTCGGGATCTGGGATTTCGCCGTTGTTGGCCGTCACCGCGGCCTTGTCACCGTCGCCACAGCCACACAGGGCCAGGCCCACCGTCAAGAGGATGATTCTGCGCATCCAGGCAGCATAGCACTGGAAGGTAGCCAACCGTAACGGTGCCCGTGGCGGGTTTTCAGGGCGGCGCGGGGCTCGGCATACCAGGCCGCGTTGCCACGTCGGGCGTCAGCGCTTGAAGGAGCGCCCCTTGCTGAGCTGGCTGCTGACGCGCCCGCCGAGGTACAGGCCGCAGCCCAGCACGGCGCCCTCGCAACGGACCAGGACGAATCCGTCGTCCGCAGCAGCGCCCGCGTCGAAGGTAACGACCTCGCGGTGCAGGAACGCCTCGCGCTGTTCCGGGGTGAAGTCGACGATGTTGCGGGTCGCACTGGCGCCCCATTGCAGACACGCAGTGGTCGTCGGCTTGGGCCAGTCCACGCGCACGCGTGAGAGCGCCATGCCGATCGCCTCGACCGCCAGGTCCGGACCAGGCTCGGTCGACTCGGCGGCCGCCCAGATGACCTTGGCGCCGCGCCGGTAGAAGCGCATCCCGTCAAAGGCGTGAGCCGGGACACCAAATCGCTCCCGCCACAAGACCGTGGCCTCGTCCCTCCCCATCTCCTGCATGAGATTGATGGGCTCCCGCTCCTTGGTACGGCTGGGCTTGGGCTCGTCCACCACGATCTTGGCCACAAAGAAGCCGCCCGTGTCGCTCAGGTGCGGAAGGAAGCGCCGCGCGTGGACCATATCGTCCCGGTAGGACTCGCCCTCAAACTCGGTCAACCCCGGCTGTGACGGAAGCGGACAGTCAAAGGGGACCACGCGGCCCTGCGACCCGAGCGACGCGGTCACCACCGCCTCGTTCTCCTCAGGAGCAAAGGTGCAGGTGGCGTAGACGACGACTCCGCCAGGCCTGGTCAACTTGATGGCGCGCTGCAGCAGGTGCGTCTGGGTACGGGACAGTTTGAGACGACTGCCTTCCGTGACCCGCGCTGCAGCGTGGGGGTAGCGGCGGATGGTGCCCTCGCAGGAGCAGGGAACATCCGCCAGGACACGGTCAAACGGACCCGCCTCCAGCCGCAGCCCGGCGCCGTCACCGAGAACGACCACCGCGTTCTGCACCCCGAGGCGCTCGAGGTTGCCGCGAAGCGAGGCCAACCGGTCATGCCGGAACTCGTTGGCCACCAACGTCCCGCGGTTCTGCATCGCCAGGGCAATCTGGGCGGTCTTGTTCCCGGGCGACGCGCAGAGGTCCAGGACCCGCTCGCCGGGCTGTGGGTCCAGCGCCGGCACCGCCGTCAGCGCCACCTCTTCCTGCGGGTGAAAGAGCCCGCGGAAATGGGCCACGGTGAAGCCTGGGTTCCAGTCCGCGTCGGTCAGGAATGCGCCGGGAATGCGCGATGGGCGCGGCACCGACCCCGACTCCGCAATCGCCCGCGCTACCTCCTCGGGCGTGGCCCGCAGCGGGTGCGTCCACACACACGACGGCAGCGGTCGCCCGCAGGCCTCCAGGAACGCCTCAAAGTCCGGGATGAAAGACCTGTATCGGTTCAACGGCATGCGCGGCGTTGTGGCACGCACATCCTCGCGAGGTCAACGCGCCGTCGTCGCTGTCAGGGTCAGAGAGAGTTCAAGAACATGAGCGCTGGAGCGTCGTATTCGTCGGGCCAGGTATGGTCCAGATCGAGGTCGAAGATGGCCTGGAACACGGTGTCGCCGTCGCAACCTTCGTACCGCTTCCGCGTCACTCCGCGGGGCCGCTCCTCGTCCACAACGGGCTCCGCGTCGCAACCCATACCCTCGATCCAGAACTGCCGCTGCTCTTCGGCCGTGGCGTGAGCCTGCCGCTTGTTGCTGCATCCGCTGGACGCGCACACGGTCTCGTCTGCCCCGCCGCGGGCCACCAGCAGGTTCACACCTCCAGCCGGGCTCGGAAGGTCGTAGGTGTCACCCTCGACCACCAAAGGGCACGCGTCCGGATCGCAGTACTCCATGCAGTCGCCGCACAGCAGCCCCTGACGCATCGTCGGCAAGACCAGGCGCGTCGTATGGCTCAGCGCAAACGCACCGAGGATCCGCTCGGGGCGCTCGGCCACAAAGCGCTGGGTCATGGCGGCGCCATTGGAAAACCCCGCAAGGTAGACGCGGTTGACGTCCACGTGGAGGCCGGCAACCAGCCAATCCAACAATTGGTCCAGGAAGGCGACATCGTCAGCTGATGTGCCTGGTTTGTCCCAGGCGTTCCACGACCGACCGTCGCCGTCACGCTGTGGTGTGCCCTCCGGAAAAACCGAGATCCAACCCAATGCGGCCGCACCCTCCACGAACCCTGCGCGTTTGTCCCGAAACGAGACGGCATCGCTGCCCCCACCGTGAAGGACGACGAGGAGAGGCGCCGCCGTCTCGGGGACGTAGCTCGCCGGCACCGAAACCACCACCGTGCGGTCCGCGGCCTCCCAGCTGACTTCCAGCGTGTGGTCTCCGGGCGTCGACGGCAACGCCGGGGCTGTCAGACCACCCATCCCGTTGTTCGGGTCGCCGTTGTTCGGGTCGCCGTTGT
>CALBXO010000352.1 GCA_937890335.1 uncultured Pseudomonadota bacterium
GAGGCCAGATCCGGATGGTGTGGTCGGAGCTGCCGCTGACCAGAGCTCCGCCCGTGGGCGCGTACGCCAGCGCGCCCACCGCGGCGGTGTGGCCCGTGAGCGTCTGGACCCGCTCGCCAGATTCGGGGTCCCAGATGTGGATGGAGCCGTTGGTGTGGCCAGAGGCCAGCTCGCGGCTGTCGGGGGAGAACGCCACGCCGAAGACCACATTGCGCTCCTCCTTGGAGCGCAGCTCGCGCAGGAGGCGGCCCGACGAGGCTTCGTACACGCGTACCACGTCTTCCTGCCACAGCGAGGCCGCCAGAAAGCGCCCGTCTGGCGACACGCTCAGCTGCGCGATCGGCTCGCGCTCGTCCGCGGAGGCCCAGGCACCGCGACGCACCTTGATGCTGCTCGACCCCAATCCAACACCACCCGTGAACAGCGTCCCGTCCGGTGCAAAGGCGAGGCTGCGGATGTCGTTCGGGAACGGGGCCGTGGCCTTGTCGACCAGCGACCCGTCGTTAGGGTTCCACAGCCGGACGCCCCGGTCCTCGGCGGCGTCGCTGCCGTTGGTGGCGGCGGACGCGACAAGGGCGCCATCGGGTGACCACGCGATCGCATTGCCTCGGCTGGTGTTTCCCTGCATCTTCCGCAGAGCGAGTCCCGAGGCCACGTCCCAGATGGTGATGGCGTGGTACCGGTCGATCGAGGCGAGGCGGGCGCCGTCGGGGGAGAAGGCGATGTCGAAGATGGGTTCCTGGCCGCCGAACGACCGTATCAATGTGCCGGTGGCCGCGTCCCACAGGCGGATGGTCGGACCGCCGCGGGACGCGATGATGCGACCGTCTGCGGAGACCGCCACCGTCGCCACGAACTCGTTGTGCGTGATGACCTTGGGGTCGATTCCGAGCCCAGCGTCGTAGATGGCGCGGAAGTCGGCGGCGTTGTCGGCGTTGCAGCCAAAGACGTGGTTTCCAACCGGGCGACCGTTGCTGCGTTTGACGGCTTCAGCCCGGGCGATGGTGTCGGCCTCCTCCCGCGTCGGGGCCGCGCCCCATCCGTAGGCGTCGCCCACCTTGCCCTCGACGGTCCGGTAGGCGCCGCAGCCGCGGCCGAACCAAACCAGCACAACACGGCACTGACCGCCCCGCTTCCGACACTCCTCCACCGCGCGGTCGCCGGCCGAGGCCATCGAGGGGTGATCGTTGGCCCAGCCGTACGAGAAACCATCTCGGCGGTCGACGGCGAGGGCGCCGTAGTGGAAGAGCTGGGTCGAGTCGGCGACCGCGAGGTCCGCGACCACAAGAGAGGTCCCCAGCAACAGACTCGCAAGTAGCATGCGTTTCATCGGCTCACCGTCAGGATCGAGCGGTATCGACCGGGTTGATCGGCGTTCAGCACCAACACATAGTTGCCCTCCTGTGGGAACACGCCCTTGAGGGTCAGGCGGTCCGAGGCCGTCGAGAGCTGCTCTGCAATGACCACGCCGGTGTCGAGGCTGGTCACCTGGGCGATCCAGTCCAGGTTGGAGGCCGGAAGCAGTAGTCGGTACGAGAATGACTCACCCCGGCCCGCTCGAACGTCCATGCTCGCGCCAAACTCGCCGTTGCCGACGGGCGCGAGATCGCCGTTGAACTCGCGGACCGTGGCAAAATCCTGGGGGCGCCACAGACACGCGAGAGCACCCGCGTGGGTACCCGCCACATCCCCGCAGGCCTCCCATCGCAGCCGCCGGTCCGAGGGCAGGGTCCGTTCCACCTCCGTAGCCCAAGCTGCCCACCGGGCCGCCGGTACGTCCCGCGCCTGAAGCGCGTGGGCAACCGGCTCGGCGTCGCCCATGGACAGCTCGAACGCCATCGCCCCCTGCGCGACGAGTCGTTGCGCGACAGGCTCGGCCGGCAACGCCTGGAGCACCGACAACAGCGCGGGTATCAGCGCAAGTTCGCCGCTGCCGTCGGTCGCCCCGGAGGCGCGCGCACCTCCATGGTGCAGCGTCCAGCCCACGGGGCCCTTCACCGCGCCTGCGGCGTCAACGCACTCGAGCGATGTGTCGGCCTGTGTCGTCTCCAGCGGCACGCGCTCAAAGTAGGTCTCCCCGCCAAACGGGCTCGAGGTGAACATGAGCGTGCCCATCAGCGTCAGCGGCGCGCCTGCAATGAACGCTGCATCGGCGGCCTTGGACATGCCCTCCCCACCGAGGGTCGAGTCCTCCCAGCCGTAGTTCACGAGGGCTGCGCCGCCAAGCGCGAACCCAAGGCCGAGGAACATCCGCAGATAGGAAGGGTGGTAGACCTCCTGCACCTGCTGGTCGTGATACACGTCCGCGTAGGTGGTGCAGACCGTGCTGTCGACGACGACATGGGCCCTATTGCCCACGACCTCGGTCCTGGCCCGCGACTGCGTATCCTCATCGACCGCCCTGCGCTCGAAGAAGGCACCGCGTTCGATGCTGACCGGCGTCACGCAGGCCCCGACCAACGACACCGCGAGCAAGAAGGAGGTGTGTTTATGGCTTCGAATTGTGTTCATGGCCCAGGGTCATCACAGCGCGGACTATGGCAGGATACCCACGCAGAGAATGTCATGGAGGCTACTGACGTCGGCGTCGACTCGTAGGGCGCAGGCCCGCCAGTGCGTGCCTGCGCGTCGTGGAATCCGGCACGATGGTTCGGGGCATCCGCACTCAGGCGCGCTAGTCCCCGCCCGGCCCCCCGCCGGACCCTCCGTCGCCCCCGCCGCGGATCTCGCACCGGTCAAACGCCGGCGGTGGGTCGTCGGTCGTGTTGCACCGCGAGTTTGTTTCGTGACAACGGGGCGTGCCGGTGCAGCAACGCTGGTCGGTGAACCCGCATGGCAGGCAGCGGTTCTCCACGCAGGTCAGCGCGTCGCCGGCACAGCCACCATTGCAGCATTCCTGGTACGCCAACCCGCACACCTCGCGCCCGTTGAAGAAGAACGAGAAGTGGGTCACCTCAATCCGGGTCGCGGCGGGGTCCACCGAGACACCGGAGCGGATCGCGGACCACTGGCCGTCGGAGTCCGGCGCGGTGTAGACCGCCACCTCGTCCGGCTTGCTCGTGTGCGGCAACGTGATCGTCACGGGTTTGTCGAAGGTCTGCCCGTGTGGCTCGAACGCGAACACCATCCCACCGGCGGTGGCCGGAAGCTCCGGAGAGTCGGCCGGATTTACGGAGATACGCACGGTGACCGTCTCTTCCAGAGCGCCGGCGGGGACCTGAAGTCCAGCACCGGCAGGCCCTGCCAGAGTGCCTCCAGCGGGTCCGATCTCGGCGAATGTTTCCTTTTGATCAGGTCCCTGATCGGGCGGCGAGGTCGGACCATCGTCCGAGGTGCACGAAGCCACGCCAAGAACTACGAGAGCCACGAACCATAGACTACGCATCGCGCTGTCCTCCTGCGGTTGGGCTGGGTTTCGCCGGAAAGGTTATTGCTCCAACTGCACGAACAAGCGGGCCGCATGTCGATTTCTGCGATGGCTCGTGAGCGTAGGGATCTCGGAGTCAAAGGCGGCGACTGCACGCTTTCCGGGCGTCATTTTCGACCTGAAAACGCCTCGGGGTGCGCGCGGAGCGGGCGCGGCACAGCACTGGCGATTGTGCTCCCGGCACCATCGGTCCGCCTTCGGTCAGCACCGTGTCGCCGTCCCAGACAGAGGCGGCCGACGAACACCGCATGAGCGGGCGAAGCGTGGGGCCCTCGATGATCTCCATGGCGTACCGCGGGCCGCCGTCGGAGTTGCCGTAGCCGAGAATCGTCACGATCCCCGGGTGGGCGATTTCGCGCAGCAGCGACAGCTCTGAGCGGATGGCCTGGGACACGCGCGGGCGTCTGATTGCTTCATGAGGTCAGGGCTGAAAGCCAATCCCCGCCGCGAAGACCCACGCGCCCGTCGCCGGCGAGTGCAGCGCGACCCCTTCGAGAATGAACGGCAAGTCAGACCCCAGGGCGACACCGCCGCTGCCTCCAACAGCGACCCCACCGTCGCTGGCGCTGCGGTCCTCGCCGTCCTTGGTCTGGGAGAACATCACGCCACCTGCCGACAGACGCGGTGACGCGACGAACGCCACTCCATCGAAAACGCGCACACTCATCGGGAAGGCCAGGTCACCGGCCCCATACACTACGCCGCCACCGTCGTCCTTGCTCCCTCCCCCGGCGACCGCCACCGCCCCCCG
>CALBXO010000353.1 GCA_937890335.1 uncultured Pseudomonadota bacterium
GCGTCATGGCAGGATGAACTGAAGGAAGTCGTTGGGATCGATGTGGACGACGGGCGCGAGGGGGTGGTTCGTCGTCACGATGACATCGGACCGGTAGGTGATGAACTCGACCATCGAGAGATCTACGGTCGCGCCGTGCACGTTCGAGATCGCGTGAATCCCGAGCACATTCCAGCAGTGGTCCGGCTCCATGATCCCGGAGATCTCGTCCTCGAGCAGCACGTCGAAGTACGGCATGTGGATCAGCTCTTTGTCCGGCAGGTACATGTTCCAGACGCCGTTGTCGTCGATCTGGAAGTGCTCGATGTCGTCGGGGACGAGGGACCAGATGGGGATGTTGTGCTCTTTGAATGCCTCACGCGCCCGCTCCGCGGGCGTGTGATGTTCGTGATCCAGGTGCTTCTGGGCGTCCCCCACGGGCCACATCTCCCAGGAAAGATCCTGGCTCTTGGCGCGCAGAAACAGCTTGGCTACATAATCGGGCCCGTGCCTCTCGGCGAGCACGCTGAGGACCTGATCCCGCATGGCATCGTTGGTCTCGCGCTGCATGTCCGGGTTCTGCAGAAGCAGCTCCTCGAGCTCAATGTCCGTGGCCGCCGAGAGCGCTTCCTCGGACGCGTAGGTGTCGAGACCGGGGGCGTCAGGTGACTGACCGTCCAGGATGGTCTCGAGCCGGCGTTCCTTTTCGTGGGCGTTGGCCTGCATGCGGGCTCCGTGGCGTTGCTACACCCAAGATTGTGCGGCGTGAACGGATTTGCAAGACGCCACGGGGGTTTTGGCAAGATCAGATGTGCAGTAAGGTGGGATGCACAACCCAGCGTGAGGGATCAGTTTGGCTGTCTTCAAGTTCCGAAAGCTCGACGCGGTCGGGCGCATCAGAGACCGCGAGTGGGCGCACGAGCTCGAGCGCGACTCGCTGATCAAGAAGGCGCTCGGAAAGGCGGGCACTGACAATCCCGAGGACCTCGTCGACCTGCTGTTCGTGCGGGACAAGGCGGTGCGCAAGGCCGTCCTGTCCCGGATCCATGACGTCGGAGACATCGCGGTCGTGGACAATTTTGTCCGCCGGGGCCCGCAGCTGGACGAGAACATCGTCCGCGGCGCCGCGCGCGTGCTGGTCAAGGTCCTCCCCAAGGGCTACCTCGGGCGGGCCGCGACACTGCTCGACGACGCGGAGCCCGGCGTGGTCGCCGCCGCGGAGGAGCTGATCATTGCCAGCCCCGTCACCGACGAACTTTTGGCGATGGAGGACATCTGGCTGACGCCGGAAGACACCCGTATGGCGGCCCGGATTCTGGGCCACATCGAGATCGCGCTCCACAAGGAAGGTGACACCCGTGGGTCGCTGATCGAGATCTCGCGCCGCGCCACCGGCCACGTCCAGGAAGAGGTCCGCCGCGTCGCGTTTCTGTGCCTGGCCGACCGCAACGACAGCAGTCACCTCAACCTGCTCGTGCGCAGCGTGGGTCGAGAGACCAGCTCCAACCAGGAGGTTCTCTGGAAGATTCTGGCCAACCTCGCCAGGAACCCGAAGGTGGATCTGACGGGTCCGCTCCTGCCCCTGTTGACCGACCAGAGCGCCCGAACCCGCGCAGCGGCTGTCCAGGTCGTTGCCCAGACAGGGTACGTGGGCCGGATGTTGCCGGTGTTCATGGACTACGCGTCGCAGCTGGACGATTGGACGCGCGAGCGCGCCTTTGAGTCGCTGGCGGGCATGGGTGAGCCGCTGCTGGAGCCGCTGCTGCCGCTTTTTGAACACGAGGACGCCCAGCTGCGTGTCCACGCCATCTCCATCGCGGCGCGCGTCGCCCCGGATCGTCGCCTTCTGGACCCATGCCTTCGCGCACTTCAGGAGAAAGATTGGTGGACCAAGGCGCAGGCCATCGCCACGCTCGGTCGAATCGCCGCGCCGGAGTCATTCTCCGCTCTCCATCGCATGCTTGGCCAGCGCGACACCGTCCTGCTGGCGATCGACGCGATGGCGTCAGCGGCGTCCTCGCTCTACGAGGCGGGCGACGCGGAGGGCGCCTCGATGGCCACAGACCCTCTGTTCGACATCCTCGCGGAGGGCCAGGGGCCGTTTGATGCCCACGCAGACCAGAAGGAGGCCTCGGACCTGCGCATCGAGGTCATCCGCGCGCTCGTGTCCATTCAGAACGACACGATGCTCGCGGTGCTCCGGAACATCGCCAAGGTGGATCGGGACCCTCGCGTCCGCTACTCCGCCGTAGACGCCACCGAGGAGCTCGCCCACGCGCTCGAGATCGAGATGGAGGACGGCCCCGCCCTGCGCGCCGAGATCCGGACCTACTCGTTGAAGGGTGCGCGATTTGGCCAGCTCGAGCGAATCCTGGACCAGGGCCGCGAAGCGGGCGCCACCGACGTTCACATCGCCGTGGACAAACCACCGATGATGCGGCTCAACGGCAAACTCCAGCCGCTCAGCGCCGGCGCGCCCTTCTCGCCCGACAAATGCGCAAAGCTGATTCGAGGGATTCTCAACATCGATCAGGCAAGCCTGGTGGCGGGGCGCGGTGAGTACGATTTCTGTCACGAGATCCAGGGCGCGGGACGGTACCGCGCCAGCATCTTTGTGGACAACCGCGGCGTAAACGGCGTGTTCCGCGTCATCCCGCACCACATCCCCACGCTCGCATCGGCCAACATCCCCATCCAATTCGCAGACGTCTCCTACTGGAAGAAGGGCCTGGTGCTGGTGTGCGGGCCGCGAGGCGCGGGCAAGAGCACCACACTCGCGGCGCTCATCGCGCAGGTGAACGTCAACCGGCGCTGCCACATCATCTCGCTTGAGGCCCCCGTCGAGTACCTGCATTCGTCGCGCCGGTCGGTCATCTCGCAGCGCGACGTCGGCATCCACACGCGCAGCTTCGCGCGGGCGCTGCGCTCTGCGGTTCGCCAGGACCCCGATGTCATCGTGGTTAGCGACCTGCCCGACGCGGAGACGATGTCGCTGGCCATTCGCGCCGCGTCGTCCGGTCGGCTCGTGATCGCGGGCATGCGCACACACTCCGCGGACACCGCTCTGGAACGCATCATCGGGTCGTTCAAGGTGGAGGACCGTGCGCGCGTCAGGAACGAACTCGCGGACGTGCTCCACGCGGTCGTCGCCCAGGCGCTCGTCCCGCGCGCCGACGCCAGCGGACTCGCGCCGGTGTTCGAGGTCCTCGTCTCCACCAAGGAGGTCACCCAGTCCGTGCGCGCTGGCCGAATCTCGGCCCTGCGCAAACTGATCATTGGCGGCGACCGCCAGGGCATGGTCGACTTCGATGTCTCGTTGATGGAGCTCGTCAAGAACCAGATCGTCTCGCCGGCCGACGCCTACCGTCGCGCCCATCGGAAGAGCGAGTTCGAAGCACTGATCGGATAAGAGTTGATGAACAACCCATCGGACCCAAACAGCGCCGCCGATGATCTCCTCGCGGCCTATCTTGCCGAGGGCGACTCCGCATTGCCGGAAGAGCCCGCCCCCCCGCCCAAGGGGGGCGAGCGGTCCCAGGCTGACATCGACGCGGAGCTCGCCGCCTACCTCCAGGGAGACTCGTCTCTCGGGCCGTCTGCGGAGGAGCGCGAGGCCGCAGAAGCGCACCGGAAGCGTACTGCCGGCTCCACCCTGTTCGGAGGCGGGGCCAGCCCGTCCTGGAAGCAGAGCGTGTCCAAGAAGGCCAGGACTCCTCGGGCGGACGCCCCGGAGCCGTCCAGGCCGGGGAGCCGGTACGGGGAGTCGGAGCCGCACCGGCCGGCGCACGCCAAGGCCGAGCAGGCGCACCATTTCGACGATGACTCCGTGTTGGATCTGGGCGGATTCTCCGGTCCGGGCGAGGCCTGGGACGCCGAACCTGAGCGGCCGGATTGGCTCGACGACGACCTGGACGGCGAGCGCTATGACTCCGCCCTCGATCTCGCGGGGTCACCACTGTCCGCCGCGGCGGACGAACCCCTGGGCGAGGACCCAACGGAGTACGGACAACTCGAGTTCGACCCGACAGCGTCAGAGGATCTCGGAGCGTTCGCGCTCGAGCCCGAATATGACGACGTGGACGACGACGACAGCTTCGACGGCTTTGCGTTTGATGAGGAGTCGGCCCAGGCGCGGTCCAGCGCTTTCGGTCTGGACGACAGCCAGCCCCCGCTCGCCGTGCCCGGGATCGTTCGCAGCGA
>CALBXO010000354.1 GCA_937890335.1 uncultured Pseudomonadota bacterium
CAGCACGTCCAGCAGCGGACGGAAGGGGCGGTCAATGAGCTCGAGCCGGCAGTGACCTTCGAAGAGCCTCACGTGCGCGGCCTGCGCCAGGCGGCGGGCGTGCTCCACCGCGTGGGACTTGCCTGCGCCGTCGGGGCCGGTGATGAGGATCGCCGCGCCGGGTTCGTGTCGCGACAGCGCCTGGAAGGCATTCTCGAGGCGCTGCGACAGCGCCGGTCGGCCTGGGATTGTGCCAGTTCCGAGGTCGTCGACGACCTCGGCGAGCTCGAGGACATCGTCGGGGGCGGGGGTGCCCCCGTCGATGATCTCGGAGGCTGCACGCATGGGGCGCCTGGGCCGGCTGCGCACGCCCTGGAGGTCGATGAGCATCTCCTCCAGCGCGAGCCGGAACTCAGCCATGTTCTGGTAGCGCTGCTCGGGATCGTGGTGCAGACCGCGCATGACCAGGCGGTCCAGAGTGTGTGGAATGCGCAGGTCCGGGCGCTTGAGCCCCGGCGCCATCACCGGCTCATCGCCCTTGCGCAGCAGGAGCTTGAATACGCTCTGCTCGGCGTTGGGCACGGTCTTGGTCAACATCTCGTAGAGGACGAGAGTCGCGCTATAGACATCGCTGCGAGCGTCCAGATCGCGGCCGCGCAGCTGCTCGGGTGACATGTATTTTGGCGTGCCGAGGGCAGTCCCGATCTCCGTCGAGTTTCCGTCCTGTATCCCCGTGCCCGCCCCCTCGAGCACCTTGGCGATGCCAAAGTCGAGCACCTTGACGAAGTCCGCCACGCCGGCCACCGACTCGAGGCGAATGTTCGCCGGCTTCATGTCGCGGTGGATCACTTTGTGCCGGTGCGCCTCTTCCAGTGCGCTCGTGATCTGGATCATGATCCGGAGGACGCGGTCGTGGCTAAGCGGGAACTCTCGCTCGATCAGGTCCTCGATCGTCTGCCCCGGGATGTACTCCAGCACGAGAAAGAGCGCGCCGTCGTCCTCCTGCCCAAAGTCCAGCACGGAGACCAGGTTGGGGTGCCGCAACTGGCTGAGCACACGCGCTTCACGCATGAAGTAATCGATGGTGCGCCGGTTGAGGATGCCGGTGTTCAGCAGCATCTTGACCGCGACGTTGCGGTTCAGATGGGTCTCGACGCCCCGATAGACAATGCCCATGCCTCCGGCGCCGATGACCTCTTCAATCTGGATGTTGCCGCGCAGCAGCGTGCCGATGTAGGCGTCCCCGGGCCACTCGATGCCGCAGCTGGGGCAGCGCTCGGTCATCGGGAGGACTTCGGTGTCGCACTGGCGACAGGTGAGATCGTTCACGTGTGAGACCCAACGTGGCCCAAAAGTCTACTCCGCTCGTACGAGTGCTGTGAGTATGCATGGACACGACGACCCTGCAAGCGCCTTGACACGGCAAGGACCGGTCCCGACGATGAGTCCTGTGATGTCAGAAATTTCGTCGCTGGCCCGCCGTCAGCTGCAATGGGTTGCCGCCCTCCTTGGTGTCTGGGTGCTGGTCGCGCTCGCCGGCTGTTTCGACTTCAGCGGCCAGGCCGAGAACGAGGTCCGGTTCAACTTCACTGGCCGCGACAACGAACAGCCCATTCAATGTCTGGAGGACGCGCATTGCGGGGTCCGCTCCATCTGCGTGCGCAACGTCTGTGTGGACGGTTGCCGCTCCGACGGCGACTGCCCCTCTGGGGAGTCGTGCGCGGGGGAGCCTGCGCGTTGTCAGTCCAACCTCGAGTGTCGCACGGACAATGACTGCGCTGGTGAGTTCCCCGTCTGCCACCCGGCGTTGAGCCTCTGCGTCCGGTGCCTCGGGTCCTCGGACTGCCCGGAGGACGAGGTCTGCATCGTGGAACCCGAGTGTTTTTTCGGCGACCGGCGCTGTACGCGCCGCGACTACGGTTGTGGAATCTGCGCGCGGGATTCGGACTGTGTGACCGGGATCTGCGACGAGGAGGCTGGCCGGTGTGTGAGCTGCCAGGCGGACACGGATTGCCTGGCCACCGAGGTGTGTGACGCGGACCTGGGGGCGTGCACGCAATGTGTCACCGCCGCGGATTGCCTTCCCCCGGATCGCGCCTGCCTGCGCGGACCTACCGGCGGACAGTGCGTGTTGTGTGCGACCGACGCCGACTGCGGCGAGGGCACCTGCAACCGGGACACGTTGAGTTGTCAGGGGTGTCGGACGGACTCTGATTGCCGGGAGCCAGGTTTGCGCTGCAACCCAGCCTCGGGCCTGTGCTGGGACGACGCGTGCGCGCATCGCGACCTGCCGGAGCTGCTCGAGCTGCGAGTGGAGGCGTCGTGGTCGATACCCTACCTGGCAGGGCCGCCCGCGGTAGCGCCCGTTCGCAGCGATGGCGCCTCGCCCGGGCCGGGCAGCGCGGCCCAGGTTCTCGTGGTCGCCTCCCCGCCGGGCGATGGTGTCGGCGTAGCCCTCCTCGCACACGATCGTCCGACGCCCGTTTGGACCGCGTCGTCGACGCTCGGCGCCGGGCTCGGCGTGGCACTCGGCGACGTGGCTGGAGACGGCCGCACCGACGCGGTCGTGCTTCGCGGCGGGCGCCTGACCGCGTTCAACGCCAGCGGCTCCCCCATCTGGACCAGCGGAAGTCGAACCGCGCATCTGCCCGGTCTGTTCGACGTAGACCGAGACGGATTTTCCGAGGTCGTCGCCGGCGGCAGCCTCTTCTCCGAGATCGGCGTCCGGGTCTGGGTCGGCGAGGCCCACCAGGGAGGTCACGCAGGTCTGGGCCTGCCCGGCGTAGGCGTTGCCGCCGATGTCGACGGCGAAGGGGGCCTCGAGATCATCGCTGGCGGGACTGTGTACAGCACCCAGGGTCAGGTCGTCTGCACCGAGGGTGCCGACGGGTACTCGGCGGTCGTGGACCTCGACGGGGACGGTGCGCCTGAGATTGTCGTGGTGTCCGCCGACGGCGGTGTCCGCGCCCTGACTGTCGGCTGTGAGCTGCTCTGGGGCCCGGTCCTCCCGGAGGAGGCCGGCATGGGTGGTGGTCCCCCCGTGATTGCGGATCTCGATGGTGACCAGGCTCTCGACATCGGATACGTCGCCCACGCCAGCCAGTTTGTCGTCCTTCGGCGCGACGGGTCACCAGCGTGGACCGCCCAATTGTCCAACGCGCATCCGTTTGCAGGTGCGTCCGCAAGTGATCTAGACGGAGACGGGGTCCTGGAGGTCCTCGTCGCGGATGAGGAGGGCCTTCGGGTCCTGCGCGGGACCGACGGTCTCCTGCTGACACTCGCTCCCGAGGGCGCGGCGAGTCTGGCCCTGGCGGCGCCCATCGTCGCCGACGTGGACGCCGACGGCGCGGCCGAGATCGTCGTGGCCGCAGGGGGCGGCTCGGCCGAGGATCGGCTCGTTGTGTTTGGCGACGTGCGCGACCGCTGGACCGACGCGCGCAACATCTGGAACCAGACGGCCTACTTCGTGGCCAACGTCAACGATGACGTAACCATCCCAGCCGCCCTGGGCGCGTACTGGGAGGACGACCGCGGAATGCGAACGCAACCCGTGACCGCGTCGGCCGAACCGGCGCCCAATCTGCGCCTTCGGCGGGTCGCGGGCGCCGTGGATCTGGGCGAGTGCCCGGATCGTTACACATTGGGCGTTGGCGTGTTCAACCGCGGCAGCCGGGCGGTGCCAGCGGGTGTGTTCGTGAACACACTGGCGCCGGGCAATCCCAACGCGTCGGTGATGGGCCAGACGACCCGGCGCCTCGACCCTGGAGACGAGGAGGTGCTCGTCCTGACCTTTGACGATCTGGTCGGCATGGTGGACGTGGAGGCGATCGTCAGCCGTGAGCCCGCCGAGGAAGTGGCGACCCCCGAGTGCGCCACCGACGACAACGTCCTGTTGCTCGAGGGCATCGGGTGTCCCTCCACGTTCTGACCGTCGCGAGGCGGTGACGGCGACCT
>CALBXO010000355.1 GCA_937890335.1 uncultured Pseudomonadota bacterium
ATGGCGTGGAGCTTCTTGTCGAATCCACCCACGTAGATCGCGTCTCGCTCAGGCGCATAGGCGGCCGAGCTCATGATGCGCCCCTCCGTCTGGTAGCTCCACACTTCCTGGCCCGTCATGGCGTCCATGGCGTGAACCCGTGTGGACCACGCTCCAAACACGACGGTGCCGTGTTTTTCGATGGCCGTCGGCGTGCTCTTGATGTCCGATTCGCCCCCCTCCTCCGTGGGCGGGTCCAGCTTGACCTCCCACAGCTTCTCGCCAAGGGCGGCGTCCCAACCGTGGATGATGCCGAGATTGTCGCCGACAAAGAGCAGTTGGCGCGACGTGTCCACCGCCACGCTCGAGTGCGGGTGCGCCCGGATGTTCCACTGCCAGAGCTTCTCACCGCTTCGAGCGTCCAGGGCGAGCACGTGCCCGCCGCCGTTCTCGTCGCGCTCATGGGAGGAGTAGAGGACGCCCCAATCGGGCACAACGACCGGCGACGAGCCGATCTGAAAACCCTCTTTGTACTCCCAGATGCGCTCCCCACTGGCCCGGTCGAAGGTGTAGACGGTGCCGTTGTACGCGCCGATGTGTACGTAGTCCCCGACGATGACGGGCGATCCGTGAATGCCTTGTGTGGTGTCCTCAATCTGGGCTTCCCAGAGGATGGCACCTGTGGCGGCGTCGGCTGCGACGAACCTGCCGGTGTCCGAGCCGCAGAAGACGACGCCGTCTACGACGGAGGGAGATCCCTTCGCCGCGCCGTACGACGTGCTGTTGAAGTCCGCGATGCGCCAGGCCTCCTCCACGCTGTCGCCCACGATGGCGTCGGGCGCGAACCCTGTGCGGGCCGGGTCGCGACGGAACATCGACCAATCGGCCGACGCCTGCGCCGGCAGGGGGTCGCCGAACAACGGCTCCGCGCCGTTGTTGGCGCCGTTGTTGGCACCGTTGTTGGCGCCGTTGTTGGCGCCGTTGTTGGCGCCGTTGTTGCCGTTGTTGCCGTTGTTGCCGGCTGGCTCGGACGCCTCGTCCCCGCAAGCTACGAGGGCAGAAATCGATAGGGCGATGAGGACAAAACGCATGGGCTCTCCACCTGAGGGTTGCGCGCCGCGCCGCTCAGTATGGACACCGTCGGGACGAATTCAAGCCATAGGGGCAGACTCGCCGGATCGGGGGAGCGGCGTCGTTCTACAAGACCAGCGCGAGGGCGAGGAGATTGCGCCGGGGGTTGAGCGACTCGATCTTCACTTTGACCCGCGCCCCGACGACCACCTGCCCCTTGCGCACGGGGACGACGCCCTGCGTGAGTCCCCGATCCAGCAGAACCACGGCCTTCTGCCTTCGGTCGTCCACAAAGTCGACGACTACAGCGTCCAGGTTCTCTCGCTTGACCGGGCGCAGGTGCACCAGGGCCCAGTAGCGACGCCGCTCGCGCTCCACCACCGTGGCGTCGCCACAGAGCGCCTCAATCTGGGACGCCAGCCCCAGGAGCTCCTCGCGCGAGATGGGGGCGGGTTCCCCGCGCACCACCGCGGCAATCTGGCGGTGGCTCACAAGGTCGGAATAGCGACGAATCGGGCTGGTAGCCTGCACGTAGCTCGGAACGCCGAGTCCAAAATGGGCGGCCGGTTCCATGGCGAGTTCCGCCCGGCGCATGTGGCGGCGCGCGGCCATCGCGGCGTGCAGATCGAGACGGCGGCCCGAGAGGCGCTCCTCCTGCGCTTGATCGTCCGGTGGAGTCTGTGACCGGTAGAGCACGGGTACGCGATGCTTGTCGCAGAAGTCAGCCGCGAGCTCACCGGCGAGCACCATCAGCTCCCGCACCAGAATCCGGGCCGGTGTGTCCTCGACGATTTCAACGTCGACACGCTCGAGGTCCTCCTGGTCCGCGTCCGACCAGATGGGCTTCTGTTTGGTCTCCGGGATCTCCATGATCACGGCGCCGCCTTCGAGCCGGATCTCCACCCTTCCGACCGCGACCTGGTCCAGCGTCTCCAGCTGTCGGGCCAGCTCATCGACCCCTGTCTCCAGGATCTCGTCCACCTCGTCGTAGGTGAGCTTGCGGCGCGACCGCACCTGCGTCAGCTCGATGCCGTAGCCGCAGGGCTGTGCGTCCGCATCATAGTCCACGAGAAAGCTCAGGGCGGCTCGATCTTTGCCGGGCGCGAGACTCAGCGAGCCTTCACTGAGCGCGGGCGGCAGCATCGGGATTACGCCGTCAGGCAGGTAGATGCTCGTCCCGCGCGCTCGCGCGATGTGGTCAAGCGGACCGTCGTGGGCGATGTAGACGGAGGGGTCCGTGATGTGGATACCCACCTGGAACCCGCCGGATTCGTGGTGTTCTACGCTGAGCGCGTCGTCGATGTCGCGCGTGCCTTCGCCGTCGATGGTGAAGACCGCCAGGTGTCGCAGATCCCGACGGTCTCGGTCCCAGCCCTCGACCAATGTTGCCTCGGACGCCAACGCCAACTCCTCGGCTGTGAACTCGACCAACGCGCCACGGCGCCGCAACGTCAGGTTCTCGTGAAACCCAAAGACGCCGAGATCGGACAGGAGGTGGAACGCCCGCCCGGGCCCGCGCCCCCGGAGATGCACTCCGTCGGCGGCGAGGTCGTCAAGCAGTGATATGGCCGCGCGCGCCTCCGGAGACTCGTCCCCAAGCACGGCGTAGCCCTCGAGGTGGTTGATGCGCTCCCGGAGGCGCGGCGTGTGGCACAACGCCCGTGTCGCCTCCTCTCGCTCCCGCCGAGGCGCGGCCCGACGGGCGCAGATCTCGGCGACGGCCCGCGCAAACTCGCGGCGCTCGGCGACCGCGCGAAGGCGGGCCTCCTCCTGGCGCAACAGCTGGTCCACATGCTCGCGGGAGCGTGGCTTGAGGACATCCTCCACGCGGTCGAACCACGCTGGATTCTTGCGCAGCAGGCGCTCGGTTGCCAGGCAGGTGGCCGGGTCAACCTGCCCAAACACGAGGTCCGTCAGCTCCGGGACCGAGGCCGTTGCCTCGCCGCCGGCCACAAGCAAGTCCCACGCATCCTCCACGCCAGCCCCGGCGACCAGACCGCAGACGCGTCGCTCCAGGGCGATGAGTTGGTCCCTCGCGTCGTCGGTGCTCAGGTCATCCGGCCAACTCAGGATGCGCGCATGGCTGACGCAGTCCTTGGAGATGCGCGGTTGCTCGCCGCCCGGGGTGACCACGAGGAGCGAACGTCCCGTCTCCAGCACGTACGCCAGGTGGTGCCGTTCGCCATCGTGGTACTCGATGACGCTCCCGGGGGCGATGGAGGTCAATCTACGCCCGCCGAGACGTGAAACGCCGCCTCGGTCTTTGCCTTGACGTCGTCGAGGCTCACGCCGGGCGCGAGCTCCTCCAGCACGAGGTGGTCACCGTCTACGCGGAACACGCACAGGTCCGTGAAGATCATGTCGACGCACGCCACGCCCGTC
>CALBXO010000356.1 GCA_937890335.1 uncultured Pseudomonadota bacterium
AGCTCGTGCTGACCAGTGGCGAGTCGAACGAGCTGTTCCGGTTGAACTCCGAGACGCTGGAGATGGAACAGATCGTATTGCCTTTCTGAGGGTCTGGGTCCCGCCGTGTGCCCTTGGTTTTTCTGGGTGCGCCTCTGAATCCCCGACGCGCTGCCCCTCCGCTGTCAGAATTGGTACTCTGCCGTTCGCTGCGGAGTGCCTGTGAAACCCATCCGAACACTGCCCTTTCTTCTGGTTGTCCTGACCGCCTGTCCCGCCAGGACGGGCAAGCACGAGGGCCAGGGTGACTCTACGGTGCATGATCGCCTCTCCGTCCCTGCTGCTACGGCGCGCGTGGTCGACGGCGCCGAGCAGCTGATGAGCGGCGAGCGGGCCGACGGAGCGCCGGGCGATGTCCGGATGGAGAACGCGGACATCGCCGTCATCATCGGGGCCGTCACCCGGACCGGACACGGGCACGCCCAGTCCGGCGGGAACGTCCTGGACATGGGACTGCGCGCGGACGGGCACGACGAGATTGAGCAGATCTTCACCTACTTCGACGACACGTTTCCTCGCCAGGCCGTCTACTCAGAGCTGAGCGTGGTCGAGGCGGGGGGGCCGGGCAAGTCCGCCGTGGTCGAGGTTCGTGGAGTCGATTCGGAGCTCCCGACGCTCGCGGTGACCACCCGGTACATTCTGGCTCCCGAGGGAAGGGCGCTTCGAATCGTGACCACCCTCAAGAACGCGGGGCCGGCGCTGACGCAGTTTGAGGTGGGCGACGCCTACCAATGGGGAGGTACGCGCCATTTCGTCCCTGGCCCCGGCTACGACCTCAACCGCAAACGCCGGCCGTCGCTCTGGCTCGCCGGCGTCGGTGACCGTGTCAGCTACGCAGCAGTCCCCGTAGGTGCGCCGCACTTTGTCACCCTGCACGGCGGCGGGTGGAGCGACACCATCCACACCGCGCTGGACCTGCCGTCCGGAGGTTCGGGCAGCTACGCGCGCGACGTTGTGGTCGGCCGAAGTTTTGCCGAGGTCGTACAGGATGCGCAGCTGCTGCGGGGTGACGCGACCCATGTGCTCAGTGGGACTGTGCGCGAGGCGGGCGGCGATGCCGTCGGCGGCGCCGTAGTGCGGTTGGAACTCGCGTCTGTGGAGGGCGGGGAGCGGCCCGCTGGGCGCACGTTCGACGAGGGCGGCCACTGGCTCGACGTGGGCGCGGATGCATCGGGTCGTTTCGAGGCTACGGTGCCGCCAGGAAGGTGGATGGCGAGCGTCGTGAGCGGTGCGCGCAAGGGAGCGCCGGTGGAGGTCGATCTGTCCGCCGGCGATGGCGAGGTCGCCGTCGTCGTCAGTGGGCAAGGTTCGCTCGATGTCCGCGTTACTGCCGCGGGCCTCCCGTCCCCCCACCGGTTGCGGATTCAGGGGCGGCGCGGGACCCCCTCGCCCCGTTTTGGCGGATCCGACACGGCGTGGGGCAAAGACCGCATCGCCAGCCATCTCGGCAGCTACACGGTGCCCGTACCTCCGGGGACCTACCGAATCACGGCGTCCCGGGGTCCCGAGTGGGAGCTTGCAAGTGTCGAGGTGGAGGTCACCGGGGAGTCGCCCGCGGTCGTCGCCCTCGATCTGAAACGCGCGTTTCAGACCCAGGGCTGGGTAGCGGGCGATTTCCACCAACACGCGGCGCCGTCGAGCGACTCGCCGACCACGTTGCGCGATCGGGTGAGCAGCAACCTGTCCGAGGGCGTGGAGATACTCGGGAGTAGCGATCACAACCACGTGACCGACTACGCCAGGGTGATCGATGACATGGGGGTCACAGGCGAGCTGTCCCACGTCGTCGGTTGCGAGGTGACCACACGGAAGCTCGGACACTTCAATATGTACCCGGTCACCGCCGACCCCAATGCTCCCAACGGGGGCGCGTTCTCACCGCATGGCCTCCCACCCTCCGAGCTCTTCGCGCGCATGCGCGCACACCGCGGTCTCGGCACCCCCAAATCGCCGGGCTACGTCGCCCCACTGATTCAAGTGAATCACCCGAGGGCCGGCAAGATTGGGTACTTTGACTTGATGCAGGTACGGCCGGGGGCCGCAGCTGCGGACGACGAGCGAATGGACTGGGGTTTTGACGCCATCGAGGTGCTCAACGGCAAACACACCGGTCCGGCCGAGACGACGCTGGAGGATTGGTTCGGATTGCTCAACCGAGGCGCCTTGGTGACCGCGATGGGCAACTCCGACACGCATACCATCCACACGGGAGAGGCGGGCCTGGCACGCACCTGGCTTTGGGCTCCGGATCACCCGACGGCGTCGCAAGTGGCCGGAGCAATCCGCGGCCGTCGCGCAATCGTGTCCAACGGCCCGTTTGTGACGGCAACGCTCGGCGGCCAGGCCATCGGGAGTATTGTCGCGCCCACGGGCGGTCCCCGGTTGCCACTCTCGGTCGAGGTTCAGGCCGCGAGCTGGGTCGACGTGGACACTGTGGAGGTCATCCGGAATGGCGAGGTGGTCCACACCTGGACCGTGGCGGCGACGGAGAATCCCATGCGCCTCAGCGCGACCTGGCAGGCGCCGGGCGACAAGCCCGCATGGTACGTGATCCGCGTCCGAGGGGACGCGAAGATGAAGCCGGTCTACGACTCAACCCCCCTCGCATTCACCAACCCCATCTGGGTGGGGACCGTGTCGGAGTAGCCGACGTCGATCCCGTGAACATCGGACACAAACGGACCTGGCAGGACCCCGGCGGACTGTGCAAGACCCCTGTTTTGGGACCGTTTTTGGGAGTAGAACTTGGGAGTCGATCTCGCGCCAAACGGCGCTCGTTGGGAGGGTG
>CALBXO010000357.1 GCA_937890335.1 uncultured Pseudomonadota bacterium
GTTCTCCCATCTCGGGGACGGCGTCAGCATCAGCGACCAGTGCAATGTCCAGTACTCCGTGCTCGGGGACGGCGCTACGGTCGCGCGCATGGGCATGCTGCAGAGCTGCGTCCTCTACGCCGGGGCCAACTCCGGCCACTACGGCCTGCAATTATGTGTCGTCGGCAGGGACACCTTTGTGGGCGGCGAGTGCATCCTCGGCGATTTCAAACCGGGCAGCACCATCAAAGTGCTTCAGGACGGCGAGCTGATCGACACCGGAACGAACACGCTCGGCTGCGCGGTGGGTCACGATTGCGCCATCATGATGCGCGCGACCTTCTACGCGGGCCGCGAGATTCCCAACGGCGTGACCATCATTGGGCCGCCCGGCGACGTCGTCGCCAAGATTCCGACCGACCTCCCCACCGATGAGCCGCTGATGGCAGTGGGCGGGATTCTGCAACCGTACTCAGAGTTCACCCGCGCCGCGGCGGCCAGGTTTTCGGCAGACGCAGCGCGACAGGAAGCGGCTGACACCCACGCGGAAGACGAGACCGTCGCGGCGGCGGAAGACGAGACCGTCGCGGAGGCGGAAGACGAGACCGTCGCGGAGGCGGAAGACGAGACCGTCGCGGACGCGGACGACCAGACCTTCGCCGCGCCGGAGAACGCCGCCTCGGGTGAGGCGGCCTCCGTCACGCAGGATGGAGCACCCGCGAGTGAGACGACGGTCGTCGAGGCGGACGAGGCGGCCGCGGAGGCGACGTGAGCGCCGCGATGTGGTGGGTCGTCGTCTCGGTTCTTGGGCTCGTGGCCTTGCTGTGGGTCCTACTCGTGGTTGCGATCTTCAAGGCCGTCAACGACACACGGTTCACGCTGACGCCGTCCACCACCCGGCCAGCTGAGACGCTGGTGAGTGTCATCATCCCCGCTCGGAACGAGGAGGGGTCCATTGGCGGCGCCGTCCGCGCGGTGTTGGCGCAAGACCATCCCAACCTCGAGCTCATCGTCGTTGACGACGCCAGCGAGGACCGCACGCGCGCCGAGGCGGAGGGGGCGGGTGGCGAGGATCCGCGCCTCCGCGTGGTCGCCGGGCGGCCGCTGCCCGAGGGCTGGCTCGGCAAGCCGTCTGCGGTGTTCCACGGCCGCAGCCACGCCAAAGGTGACGTGCTCCTGTTTGTGGATGCCGACGTGAAGATCGCGCCGTCTGCGGTGCGCACCTGTGTGGCAGCGCTCGAAGCGCGCGGGCTGGACATGCTCAGCCTCTGGGGCCGATGGATCATGGAGGGCTTCTGGGAGCGCGTGGCACAGCCCGTGGTGGGCAGCTTCATTCGCGGCGCCCATCCGCTGGACAAGTGCAACGACCCGGCTGACCCCACTGTGTTCGCCAACGGGCAGTTCATCATGATCCGCGCCGAGGCGTACGAGAAGTTCGGCGGTCACGAGGCCGTCCGGGACGAGGTCCTCGAAGATGTGCGCTTTGCCCAGCGCGCCGCAGAGGCTGGGCTGCGCTGTGGGATGTTCCTGGCGCCAGACCTGTTCGAGATGCGGCCCTACGAGTCCCTCGGGGACCTGTGGAGCGGCTACGTGAAGAACTTCTACCACGGCACGGGCAGGTCCGCGGGCAAGGCGTTCTCCGCGGCCACTTTTGTGGCGGTGAGCACGCTTCTACCGGCGGTGACCTTCGCGGCGGGCGCTGCCCTCGGAGACACGACCGTGACGGCGCTCAGCGGCGCGATCCTCGGCCTTCAAATTGTGTTCCGCTTTGTGCACGACGGCGCGATCGGGCTGCCCCGCATCTACGGCCTCACCCATGTACTCGGGAACGCGATTCTGGTGGGCATCATCCTCCACAGCACAGTGCGCGGCCTTACGGGGCGCACGACATCCTGGAAGGGAAGGGCAGTTCAGGGCTGAGCTGCCCGAGCGCTCATTCTCGGTCCGTCAGCGTGCGGACTGCCCGGAACCCGCGGAAGCGGGACGCGCAGACGGCGTCCTCGCCACTGCGCGCCGCCGAACGCATGCGCCCGCCCTGGTCGCGGAAGCTGCCGCCGCGCACAGCCTGCACTTCGCCGGGGGCCAGTATTGGGTCGGTCACCATGTCTGTGGTCCGCTCCTGAAACTCGTCCCCCGTCCATTCCTCAAGATTGCCCAACGTGTCGTAGAGACCGAAGGGGTTTGAGAGCTTGCCGGCGGCCCTGTGGCTTCGGTTGTTGCCGTTTCCGCACCACCAGCCGATGTCGTCCAGGTCCGTGTCCGTGCAGCCGACCCGCGCAAGAATCTCCCCGCGGTAGTGGCCCGAGCGAGTCCCCGCCCGCGTCAGGAACTCACCCTCCGCCTCGGTGGGAAGGCGGTAGCCGTCGCAGTCCAGACCAGTGAACTCAACGCCGGCGCAGCGGTAGTTGTCGTCACAAACTTCGGGGTTCCCGTCATTGCAGGGCGAGGTGCCCGGAGTTCCAGTGCAGTCCGTCAACGCGTAGCACTCCGTGAGGCCCTCGGCGGCCGACCACGCGTTCAGGAACCGCAGTGACTCGTAGAAATTCACGCAAGCCACAGGGCAATCCGGGCCGTCACAGCCATCTGCGGGCGGCGTGTTGGGCAGGAGCGAGTCCCATTGCCCACGCGTGACCTCCGTCCTGGCGGTGGCCAGCGTCCGGGTCAGCGTGACCGCGCGCAGCACCTCGTTGTCGTCGTGACCCAGCTCGCCGTTCATCGAACCCTGGGTGAACGAGCCGCCGGAGACGGTGAGCAGCCCGTCGCAGTTGTTGTCGATGCGATCGTCGGCAAGCTCGCTGGCGTCGGGGTTGACCCCCATCGCGTTGTCGTCGCAGTCGTCGGCGTTGGCGACGTGGTTCTCGGGTTGGTTGCAGGCGGACGTGGTCGGCGCGTTCGGGTCGCCAAATTCGTCCATGTCGTTGTCCTGGTACCAGACCGGCGGCTCCTCGGCGTCGCAGACGACGCCTCCGTCCTGACAAATCCAGGTCCCGCATCCGTCCTGACACGCGGTGCCCGGCTCCGCCTCGAGATCACCGCAGCCGCCACATTCGTTGCGCGCGTCGTCGCCCAGATCTCCGTCGCAGAGAAGCGATTCGTTGTCGTCGGCGCACGCCAATGAACCGGAATCGCAGGCGCCGCAGTCGTCTCCGATTGCCCCCTCTACCGGCGTACAGCCGCCGCAGACGTTGCGGGAATCCTCCCGGTCCCCGTCGCAGACGAGCGCCTCTTTGCGATCGCACCGCAGGGCCCCGCTGTCACAGATTCCGCAGGCGTCGCCGACGCCCCCCTCCAACTCCATGCACCCGCCGCACACGTTCTGCGCCGCTTCTCCCGCGTCGTCGTTGCAGGTCAGGCTCTCGCCGTCGCAGGCGTAGGTTCCACTGGCGCAGCTGCCGCAGGCGGCGCCGACGGCGCCGGGGAGCGTTCCGCAGCCTCCGCAGGCATTTCGGGCCGTGCATCCATCGCAGGGGTCCTCAATTTCGCACGTGTCGACCGTGCCGTCGCTGCGCAGCGCCTCCAGGTCCGTAAACACATTGCAGCCCGGAAGCGCCAGGAGCGCGGCCAACGCCAGCACACTGGCAATCAATCGTAGTGTGTTCATGGTCACCACCTCGTCCCGTAGGTGATTCCTGCGCTGTCGGCGCCCAGCCAGGGCTGAAGCCCGCCGGTCTCGGCGGGGGCCGCGTCGGGGGCCAACGCCCAGATGATGACGCCGGCGGTCGCGAGGACGCCGCCGCCGATGTACAGAATCAGCGTCGTCGTTTGCGCCGAGTCGGCGTCGTCGAACTTGGCTTGCTCATCGCTGGACCGGCTGTCCGACGCGGTCTCCAGATCGTCGATGGCCGGGCCAAGTACGACCAGGTCGAACACCACGGCGGTGGCGAGCAACGCACCACCGACGCCCGCGGTGATGAGGCCGACGGTGCCCATGGGGGAGTCCTCCGTCGGCGTGGGCCCCACCTCCGGGCCCGTGGCCACCTTCTTCACGTCGATCTTCAGCTCGATGGTCGCCGTCTCCATTCCGACGATCTTGACCTCGCTCTCGACGATTTCGCCGCCGGCGCTGCCTTCAATCCGGTAGAAGTCGGCCTTCAACTCGATGGGGAACTCGCCGCAGGCTCGGCGCGCGCCACCACTGACGCGCACCTTCATGTCCGCAGGCTCGCATTTGATGACCAGCGTTCCTGGGCACTCGACCCGCAGGCCGATGCGATACTCCTCGATCTTTTCGCGCACCGACGCGGGCGGCGGCGATGCGACAGTCGGCGCGGTGAGCGCTGCCTCGTACGCCTTGTCCGCCTCCGCGCACCGCCCCTTTCGGTACAGCGCCCGGCCCAGCGCGGCGTACAGCACATTGGCCTCGCCCGCTTTGAGCGCGAGTCTGTAGTACTCGATGGCTTGGTCTTGTTCTCCGCTCTCGAGGGCCTTGCCGGCCTTCACGAAGTACTCGACCTGTTTGTCCGTCAGGACGATGTTCTCCTGCGCCGAGGCGGAGGAGGGGAGGGCTGCCAGGACGCCGAACGCGACTGCAGCAATGAGGATTTTTCGGATCATCAGTCGGGGAGCTTC
>CALBXO010000358.1 GCA_937890335.1 uncultured Pseudomonadota bacterium
TCCCGGGTACAACAAGCCCGTGCCGCCGCCACCACCGTCTGGCCCAAGGGACTCGTTCGAGGAGTCTGCGGGGCCACCGTTGCGGGACATGGCGGAGCAAGGTTCGGGCTTGCCACCCCCCAGCCGGCCGAGCCAGTCACAGGCCGCCATGGCCCGGCGCCGTTTGGGGTTGGAGTCCGATGCGCCGGAGTTCGTGGCCGCCTCCGGCGGTGATCTCTCGGCCAGGGTGCTGGATTTCAACCTGGATACGCTGGCGTGGCGCGTGCCAAACGAGGCACGTCTGGATGCCGCAGATGGCAAGCCCTACGCAGTGCTGGCGCTGCACTGTCCGGGCAATCTTGTGCCTCCGGGTCTCACCAACAAGCTCGACGTTCTGCTGGGGTCCACCGCGAGCCGCGACACATTGATCGTCGCTGTGGCGACACCCAAACGCCCGGAGGCTTGGCTGCCCTGGCTTGCGGCGCGCGCCAAGGAGTTTGGCCTCGTCGTGGGCATCGGTTTTGGTCGAAAGTTTGAGGGCGCGTCCCGCGTCCCGGCCCAGTACACCGTTCGAATGGCGCTGCAGGCAGCCCAGCGCGGTGAGCCTACGCAGCTGGTGGCTGGGCGGCATGCCGTGGACGGGTTGGGGCTTGACCGCTACTTCTCAGACTTCGAACGGCGCGGCGAACGCTACTCGTCCTTCCTTCGGTACTCTGGCCTCACGGGACCAGGCGGATCCGGCCCGGCTTGAGCTTGACGGACACCGTCTGGGTGCCGCCTTTGGGCGAAACCTTCACGGTCGTCGCGCGGAAGCCAATCTTGCGAAATCCCACTTTGACCGGCGCGTCGCCGCTGACGGCCTTGGTGGACGGGGTCGAACCGACGGGCCGACCGTTGATGGTGACCTGGGCGCCCGCGGGATCTGAGACGAGGCGCAGCCGGGTGGAGACGGCCTTCTTGGAGTCATTGGGGCGCTTGTCTGGACGCTTGACGGCCGTGGGTGCCGCGGCGTCCTCGGCCGCCATGGCGCTCATGACGACCGCGGCTTCGACCTCCACAGCGCTCTTGTCGACCACCACCTGCACGTCGGGCGATGGCGCCAGCTCCGGAGGGGCTGGGGCTGTATCCGCGTCCTCGGCCGCCGAGGCTCCAGTGTCCATGGTCCGCTCGACCACCGCGGGAACGGCGGCGGGTGCGGGGCTCTCGAACGCGTCCCAAATGACGATCGCCACTGTGGCGACCACCGCGGCCAGCAGCAGCGCCACGACGGCCAACGCGGCAGGCATGATCCACGCCGGACGCGGAGCCGGGGGAACCTCGTGCTTGCCGTCGAGGATATCGATGAACGTCTGCGCGTCGGCGACGCGGTCGGAGGGCTCCTTTTCCAGAGCCTGCTTGATGGCGTAGCCGTAGCGCGACGCGTCCAGCTCGGGGTCCGGAAGCGGTGGCACGGGATCGCTGAGGTGCCGGATCAGGACCGAGCTGGGATTGGGAGCCTCAAATGGGTGCTCGCCGGCCAGCAGCTCGTAGAGCAGTATCCCGGCGGCGTAGAGGTCCGCCTGGGCGGTGACATTGTCGCCGCTGATGGTCTCCGGCGACATGTAGTGAGGCGTGCCGAGGACGTAACCCTGGATCGTGAGCGTCTTGAGTGCGTCGGCGGATTCGTCGCCACAGGTCAGCTTGGCGATGCCAAAGTCCAGGACCTTCACGAACTCGGAGTCACCGTTGAACTCGGTGAGGATGATGTTCTCGGGCTTCAGGTCGCGATGGACGATTCCCTCGCGGTGGGCCACGGACAGGGCAACAAGTACCTGTTTGACCAGGTGTGCCGCGCGTTCGGGGGCAACGGGGGCCTCCTCGTGGATCAGCTGGGACAATTGCCGGCCGCGGATGAACTCCATGGCCATGTACAGGACGCCCTCGGACTCCCCAAAGTCATAGAGCGTGACGATGTTGGGGTGCTGGAGGCGGCTGACGAGCGCGGCCTCGCGCTGAAAGCGCTCCACGATCTCGGACTGCAGGAACGCTTGTGGGAGCAGCGTCTTGAGGGCCACGTCCCGCTCGACTCCGAGCTGCCGCGCGCGAAAAACCACGCCGTAGGAGCCACGCCCAAGCTCTTCCTGGATCAGGTATTTGCCCGCGATGATGTCACCACGGGTGGGTATTGTGAACTGTTCCGCCATGGAGCGGTGGGCACCTCGAGGCCCCGGCAGGGCCGAGGGACGCGGTGTTGGCCGCGTCGGATCATTGTGTCAGCGCAGTGCCGTGTAACACCAAACCAGTCGCCAGTCATCCAGCTTAGGCCGTGGTTTGTCCCCCAAGCAATGAAAACGGGCCCCCAACCCTAGGGGCCCGCTTTCGCGAATACGCAGCAACAACCCAAACCCAATCAATCCATTCGAACCCAACATCCGGGCGGTCCATCGGATCCAATCCGCCCTATCCAAATCATTCAACCCGTGCTGGTCGGGGCCCATCGCAACAACAGACAGCCTGGCCCGTCCCCGCACATCATTCGAACCGAACATCATTCAGTGGGCCCATGCGGCCCGTCACATCATCTAGGACGGCGGGTCAGCACAAACATTCAATCCCGCCGTCACTTCCTCTTTACGCAACCTGCGTGCCAGGTGGTGAGAAGATCTCGGATCGCGATGGTGACGGGATCTTTGGAAGCGGGAAGGCTCGGCGCTGTGACCAGGTGGCGGATCGAGTCGCCATTGGATCGGCAACTGGAGAGGCCATCTGAGGCCGTCAGCCCGCGGGAGCGGGCCGCGGGCTCAGTCGGTGGGGGGCGGGGGCACCAGCACCTTTCGTCGTCCGGGCCCGCTGGACGCCGCAACGATGCCGTCGGCTTCCATCCGCTCGATGATTCGCGCGGCGCGGTTGTAGCCGATGCGCAACTTGCGTTGGAGCATGCTGATGGAGGCGGTCCGCTCAGAACTCACGATGAAGATCGCCTCATCGTAGTGCTCGTCTGCGTCCTCGTCGTCGAACTCGCCGCCCTCTTCGCCCTCTTCGCCGCAGGTGAGGATCGACTCGTCGTACTCGGGCTCGCCCTGCTGCTTGAGGAACCCGACGATGCGGTCGATCTCCGTCTCGGAGATGTACGCGCCGTGGACGCGTTTCTGGCTCGAGGAACCCGGGGGCAAGAAGAGCATGTCTCCTTTGCCGAGGAGCGTTTCCGCGCCGTTTCCGTCGAGGATCACGCGCGAGTCGGTCTTCTGGGCCACGCGCAGCGCGATGCGGGTGGGGAAGTTGGCCTTGATGAGGCCGGTGATGACGTTGACGCTGGGGCGCTGCGTCGCGAGGATCAGGTGGAGGCCTGCCGCGCGGGCCTTCTGGGCCAGGCGAGCCACACAGAGCTCCACGTCTTTGGGCGCGACCATCATCAGGTCGGCGAACTCGTCGATGATGCAGACGATGTACGGCAGCTTGCGGTGCTTGGGCTTGCCGTTGTGGTCAAACTGCATCTTCTGCATCGCCTCGGTGCCCTCACGGCCCTCAAGGAGATCAAGCTCACACTGCTTGGTCAGCGTCAGTACGCGCTTGTTGTAGGTGCTCACGTTGCGCACGCCCATATTGGCGAGCAGAGCGTACCGTCGCTCCATCTCCTCCACCGCCCAGCGCAACGCGGTTGCGGCCTTGTTGGGGTCGGTGACTACGGGCAGGAGCAGGTGCGGTATGCCCTCGTAGATGCTGAACTCGAGCATCTTCGGGTCCACCATGATCAAGCGCACATCCTCCGGCGTGAACCGGAAGAGGAGGCTGACGATCATGGTGTTGACGGCCACGGACTTGCCGGCGCCGGTCGCGCCTGCGACGAGCAGGTGGGGCATGGCGGCGAGGTCGGCCACGACGGGGGAGCCTTCTGTGTCCTTGCCAAGTGCCAGCGGCATGCGCGCCTTGCTGTTCTGGAACGTCTCGTCCGCGACAATCTCCTTGAGGTAGACCATCTCGCGCGACTCGTTGGGCACTTCAATACCGACGACTCCCTTGCCGGGAATCGGCGCGATGATGCGCACGGACAGCGCGGACAACGCCATCGCCAGGTCATCGGACAGACCTGCGATGCGGCTGAGTTTGACGCCGGGCGCCGGGGCAAACTCGAACATCGTGATGACGGGGCCGGGGCAGATCTCCACGACCTTGCCGTCCACGCCAAAATTGGACAGCTTCTCCTCGATCGACATGGCCTGCTCGCGCAGCTTCTCCTTGTCGATCACGACGTCTTCGACCGCGTCGTAGTCGAGGAAGTTCAACGCGGGCAGGTCGTACTTTCCAGCGTCGTTCGAGACGAGCTCGAGCTGCATCGGCGCGTCGGTCTGCAACGCCTGCCGCTTCTCGCGCTGGCGGCGCTGGGCGTCAGTCTCGACAATGGCAGGGCCGAACTCGTCGTCGGGCGCCGCCGGCACGTCGGAGGTGATCCGTGGCCGCTCGGCGCTGGGTTGGACGCGGTCTGCGATGGGAGTGGTCTCGGCGGTGTCGTCGTCCCCGTCCAGGAGCGCCCCGTCAAAACTGGGTTCGTCTGCGCCTTCGAGGTCGGCCAGAGTGCCCGAGAAGACGAAGTCGTCGTTCTGGGCGACCCCCTCGCTGTCGTCCTCTTGGTCGGGCTCGGTCTCTCCGGCGGCCTTCTGCTCGGCCTTGGCGCGCTTCTTGGCTTCACGGCGCTCTTTCGCTTTGAGTTTTCTCTCCGCGATGGCGGCGATTCGCGCCTCGTCATCCTCGTCGCTGCCGTCCTTGACCCCTTCGAATTCGGCGTCGAGCTCCAGCTGCTTCTGCCGAAGCATCCGCTTGTACTCGCGACGGGCTCGCCAGCGGACGCCGAGCTCCTTGGTGCCTCCGCGCAGCCAACCGAGCGCCGAGCGCAACATCGCCCCGAGCGAGCGGTCGGTGATGAGCATCACGCTGAGCACGGCCATGCAAAAGCCGAAGATGTAGGAGCCGACGACGCCGATCATGCCCTGGGACAGACCGCCAATCAGCTCGCCCACCAGACCGCCTGCGGGGTGCCCGAGAATGGGCGTGCCGGCGAACAGGAGCTGGCAGATCAACGCGCCGGAGATGACGAGCAGGCCGTGCCCGACGAACTCGGAGGGCTTGAGCTCGGGCCGCCTTCCCACCAGCATGAATCCGCCCAGGATAAACAGAACCCCGGTCAGGCAGAACGCGCCGACACCAAAAATGTAGAGGAGTATGTCCGCGGCGTAGGCGCCCACCGGCCCGATCCAATTGTGGATCTCACCTGCAGTCGTCACGTCTGCGGGGTTCGACGTCACCAGGCTCAGAAAGAGTCCTACCGCGAGTGCGAGCAGGAACAAGCCGGTGATCTCGCCGCCCTTGCGAAAGCGCGCCAGGGCGTCGGTGTCGACGTTAGATTTTGTCTTCGTCCTTGAAGCAGCCATTCGAAGCTTCCTTGCTTCGGTCTGTTTGGCCCCTAATGTACCGTCCACAACGGTCTTCGCAAGTTCCGGAGGTAGAAGCATTGTGACTCTGACCCGAGAAGAAGCCTGGCAGCTCATGAACGCCTGGACGGAGTCCGTGTCCCTGCGCAGCCATATGCGGGCGGTGGAGGTCGTGATGACCGCTGCTGCACACCAATACGGTCGTGGTGCCGCCGACGAAGTGTTGTTTGCCGTGGCCGGGATTCTGCACGACGCAGATTACGAAAAATGGCCTGAGGAGCACCCCAAGCGAATCGTGGCCTTGCTGCGCGACCGCGGTGAGGAGGAGCTCGCCCACGCGATCTCCGCGCACTACACGATCTGGGGTGTGCCGTGCGTGACGACGCTGGACAAGGCGCTGCTCGCCTGCGACGAGCTTACGGGCTTCATCGTGGCTTGCTGCCTGGTCCGGCCGGAGGGGATCAGCACGCTGACGCCGAAGAGTGTGAAGAAGCGGCTCAAATCCGCGCGGTTCGCCGCGAAGGTAGACCGCAACGAGGTGCGGATCGGTGCCGAGCAGCTTGGGGTCGATCTGGGTGAGCACATTCAGTTCATCATCGACGCCCTGCGCCCCCACGCCGACGAGCTTGGCATCGGGCCGCGCGCCTCAGGGTGAGCCGGTTCAGCCGGTCCGTCGGCCCTCAAGATCACCCACGCGTTCGCGGAGGTCTTCGACTTTGTCCTCCAGCAGTCGAACGCGCTGTCCGCTGAAATCCACGAGGTTCTCAAAGCGGCCTTCCAACCTCTCGAGCCGCAGGTTGGTCTGGTCGAGCCGGTCGACGGTCTGGTCGAGCCGGTCGACGGTCTGGTCGAGCCGGTCGACGGTCTGGTCGAGCCGCGCGTTGGTCTGGTCGAGCCGCGCGTTCGTTTGGCCGATCAGATCGGCGAGGGTTCCAAAACCCGCTTCCATGATGTTGGCGAGTCGGTCGAGCTTGTCTTCGTTCACGTCGTCCTCCGGGCTGACCCGTTGAACGTATGAACAGTTGACTGGCGAGTCAACCCCCGCTGTGACTCGCCGCGCGGTATTTCTTTGGTGGGTGCGCGGAAGCCGCTAGAGCATCGCCGCGAGGGCGTCCTCGCGACCCATGTGGCAGTGCTTGAACTTCTTGCCGGAGCCGCAGGGGCAAGGCTCGTTGCGTCCCACCTTCGGCACTTCGCGCTTGACCGTCTTGGTCTTGGAGCCGCCCGATGCTTCGGTGGCCTCGCCATCCTCGAGCGATCGGGGTCCGCCAGCGCTCGCAACGGGGGCCTCGGCCGGGCCCTTGGGAGCGGTGGTCTGCTGGGTGGGCACCTGGACCGCGCGGATGCGGATGGCCTGCGGCGCCACATCCTGCACCTGGTCCTCGCGCTCAACCTGGATCTTGGACAGATACTCGACGACGCCTGTGTCGATGTCGGTCATCGTCTTCTGGAACTGGGTGTAGCCCTCGATCTTGTAGACCTTCTTGGGGTCCTTCTGCGCGTACCCCTGGAAGCGGATCGCGTCGCGCAGGGCGTCCATATTGCGCAGGTGGTCGCGCCATTTCCCGTCGATGCTGCGCAGGTACATGTTCTGCATCAGCTCCACAAAGATGTCGCGGCCTCGCTTGGGCTCGTAGTCTTCTACATCCGCGAAGCGTTCGTTCGACTTCTGCGCGATGTACTCGAGCTCGGCCTCTTTCCCGTTGATCAGCGCCTCGATGGCGTTCCAGAGCGTGGTGCCGATCGCGTCCCGGGTCTGAACCCCCTGGAGCTCAAGCTTGAGACCAAACTGCTCTTTGATCGCGAGCTCCAGCCCGGGCAGGTCCCACTCCGCGGTCTTCACGCCCTCTGCGGCGTACGAATCGACGACGGCTGTGGCGACGCGATCAAACACGTCGAGCACAAGCTCGTAGAGGTCGTCGCCACCGCCCAGCACGGTGTCGCGCAGCCCGTACACGGACTTGCGCTGCTGGTTCATGACGTCGTCGTACTCGAGCAGATTCTTGCGGATGTCGAAGTTGCGCCCCTCGACGCGCCGCTGGGCGGACTCGATGCTCTTGGAGACCATATTGGCCTCGATGGGCTCGCCCTCGGGCATGCTCAGCCGCTCCATGATGGAGCCGAGCCGGTCGCCGCCGAAGATCCGCATCAGGTCGTCTTCCAGACTCAGGTAGAAGCGCGACTCTCCGGGATCACCCTGTCGGCCTGCGCGACCGCGCAGCTGGTTGTCGATGCGGCGGGACTCATGTCGCTCGGTGGCGAGGATGAACAGGCCTCCGGCGGCGAGCACCTCCTGCTTCTCGCGCGTGCACAGCTCCCTGAAGTGCTCGAGCTTCTTCTCGAAGTCCGCGCCTGACTCGGCGCCGGACGCCTTCTCGGCCAGCGCCTCCGGGTTTCCGCCGAGCAGGATGTCCGTACCGCGGCCCGCCATGTTGGTGGCGATGGTGACAGCGCCCTTTCGGCCTGCCTGGCTGACGATCTCGGCCTCACTCCTGTGGAATTTGGCGTTGAGGACGTTGTGGGAGATGCCCTTGCGCTTGAGGACCTTGCTGATGGCGTCGGACTTCTCGACGCTGACGGTTCCGACCAGCACCGGCTGCCCCTTCTTGTGGCACTCCAGGATCTGATCCACGACCGCTTTGAACTTCTCGCGCTCGGTCCGGTAGATCACGTCGTTCTGATCGAGCCGGGCGATGGGCTTGTTGGTGGGGACTACGCGCGTCTCGAGCTCGTAGATCTCCTTGAACTCCTCCGCCTCGGTCTCGGCGGTTCCCGTCATTCCACCGAGCTTGGTGTACATGCGGAAGAAGTTCTGGAACGTGACCGTGGCCAGGGTCTGGTTCTCGTCCTTGACGACAACCCCCTCCTTGGCTTCCACGGCCTGGTGCAGGCCATCGCTCCAGCGGCGACCCGGCATGGGGCGGCCCGTGTGCTCGTCGACGATGATGACCTCGCCGTTGTCGACGATGTACTTCACGTCCTTCTTGTAGAGGGTGTGCGCCTGCAGCGCTTTGTTGACGTGGTGCAGGTACTCGATGTTGCGCGGCTCGTAGAGGTTGTCGAGGCTGAGCTGCTTCTCCACCGTCTCCACGCCGCCGTCGGTCAGCGTCGCAGAGTGGTGCTCTTCATCGACGAGATAGTCCTCGTCCTTCCTGAGGAACGGGATGATCTTGTTGATCTCGTAGTAGAGCTCGGTGGACTGCTCAGCGCGGCCGGAGATGATCAGCGGCGTGCGGGCCTCATCAATGAGGATGGAGTCCACCTCATCGACGATTGCGTAGTGATGCCCTCGCTGCACCTTGCGCTCCAGCGAGAACTTCATGTTGTCGCGCAGGTAGTCGAACCCGAACTCGTTGTTGGTGCCGTACGTGATGTCGCAGCGGTACGCCGCGTGGCGATCGTTGTCGGAGATGTCGTTGAGAATCTTGCCGACGGACAGGCCCATGAACCTGTAGATCTGCCCCATCCAGTCGGCGTCGCGGCTGGCCAGGTAGTCGTTGACCGTGATCAGGTGAACGCCTTTGCCCTCGAGTCCGTTGAGGTAGACGGGCAGCGTGGCCACGAGCGTCTTGCCCTCACCGGTGCGCATCTCGGCCACAGACCCACTGTGCAGGAACATGCCGCCGATGAGCTGCACGTCGTAGTGACGCATGCCGAGCACCCGGCGCCCCGCCTCGCGCACGGTGGCGAATGCCGGCACCAGGAGATCATCCGTGCTTGCGCCGTTCTCGATCTTCTCCTTGAAGTAGGGCGTCATCGCACGCAGCTCGTCGTCCGACTTGGCCTGCATGGTTTCTTCAAGGGCGTTGATCTTGGCCACGGTCGGCTGGAGCTTCTTGAGCTCCCGATCATTCTTCGTACCGATGATCTTCTTTACGAACGAGAACATTTCGCATCCCGGGTGTTAGGCGGCGGTCAATATAGTTGCCGGCCCGTCCGGGTCAACGTCCCTTGAAAACAGGGGGACGCTTCTCGCGGAACGCCGCGAGCGCTTCCAGGCGGTCCTCGGTGGGGATGGTCACGTCATAGCAGCGTTTCTCGACCGTCATGGCGGCGTCGATCTGCAGCTCAATGCCTTCATCCACCGCGCGCTTGGCCTGGGCCAGTGCGATCGGGGCGGCGGTCAGAATGGGCGCGGCCAGCTGGCGCGCGGCCTCTACGGCGTCTCCGGCCGCTGCACGGTTGGCCAGTCCAAGCTGTACCGCCTCCGGTGCTGTCACGCGCCTTCCCGTGAAGATGAGTTCCTTGGCGCGGGCGCATCCGATCAGGCGCGGCAAGCGCTGTGTCCCGCCGGCGCCGGGGATGATGCCCAGGTGGGTCTCGGGCAGGCCGAATGTAGCCGCTGGCCCCATGACGCGCAGGTCGCAGCTGAGCGCGAGCTCCGCTCCGCCGCCGAGGGCGGCACCGTCCATGGCGGCGATGGTGGGCTGCGGCAGGGCCGCGACCTCGTCCATCATCGCCCTGAGCGCGCCGACGAAGCGCGTGACCTCCTCGGGTTCCATCTCGCGCCGTTCTTTGAGGTCCGCGCCGGCGCAGAATGCCTTGTCGCCGGCCCCTGCCAGTATAATTACGCGCGCGGACGGATCGGAACCCAAGGCGGCGACCGTCTCCCGTAGGCGCGCTACGAGCGCCTTTCCGAGCGCGTTGCGACGAGCGGGACGGTTGAGAGTCACCACGACGACGCCGTCGTCATCGCGCTCCACGAGCAGTACCTCAGCGTCTTCCATCGAGCTCTTTGAGCAGCTCGCCGGCGCGCCCGGCGAGGAAAGGGTCGGTGCTGGCCTCTTGCAGCATCGGGATCGCCGCCTTGCCGTCCATGGCCAGCAGCTCCATTGCTGCGTGCTGCACGGAGGGGTGGATGTCGCGCCGCAGCCGCTCCTCGAGGTCATTTTTGCGCTCGGGCCACGCGGGTTGAAGCTCCAACAAGGCGATGCAGGCCTCGCGCACCTTGGGCTCCTTGGCGGCCAGGCCATGCCGCAGCTCCTGGTGCGCCAGCGGACCAAAGAGCAGCAGGCGCCAGGCCGCCTCCATGGTGGGGTCCTCGTCCGAGTCGTCGTCCGGCTCCTCGGCCAGCTGCCGCAGCAACGTCCGGATGCGCGGCATCTCTTCACGCAGGTTATCGCGCCGGCGCAGCCCGCGCCGCTCGACGATGATGTCCCGGAACCACGCCTGCACCACAGGGTCCGAAATCAGCACGATGGCGTCGGAGTACTCCCGCAGGTCCTCGCCGAATGTGTGCAAGAGGAACGCGGCGCGCACCACGCGGGCGCCGTCGATCTTCTCTTCGGCCAGGCACTCCCACAGGTAGCGCTTGAGCAAGGGGAGATAGCGGAAGCGCTCGAGGGCTCGCCTGTCGACACTGACGATGTGGAAGACGCTCATGACCTCCACGTCTTCCAGCGCGCCGCGCAGCTCCTCCCACTCGCGCGGCGTCAGGTGCTTGCCGCTGTGGGGGGCAAACCGCTGCGCCAACAGCCACGCGCCGCCGCTGATCAGGCAGCCTATCGGCAGCGTCACCCAGACGGGCCAATCGCTGTCGAGGAAGATCTTGAGCCCGAAGCCCACCGCGATCAGGAACATCGTGACCGCAAAGGCCACCGCCTGAAGGCCGTAGTATTTGATTCTCCAGTCCATGCCGACCTACAGGTTTGCAGCGAAGTGGGCCCGCGTGCAATGACTTCGGCCTCAACCTTGTTACCCTCCGAACCTCGCGCCAAGCGCCCACGGAGCAATATGCGCCACATTCATCTCGTCAGGGTCGCCACAATCGGCCTCGCCCTTCTGTTTTCCGCGACGGCTCTTGCGGGTCCGAAAGCCCCCAAGAAACTCGATACCAAAGAGAAGGAAGCGCAGACCTTCCGCTACAAGCACAAGCCAGGAAGCAAGACTTCGTTCACCAACGGCGTCATTCAGGAGCTGGATCTGGAGGTGGTTGGTGGTGACATGCCGGTGCCCAACACGGCCACGCGCACGGCCATGACCGCCACGTTGGAGCTGGAGACGACCAAGGTCCTGCCCGACGGAAACGGTCAGATCGTCACGACGTACAAGGACCTGGACATCGAGATCAGCCAGGGCCCCACGGCGATCGACAAGGCCAAGCTTGCGCCAATGATCGATCAACTCAAGGGCATCAAGAGCTCCGTGCTCATCACCCCGCGGGGCGAGCAGAAGGACCTCAAAATCGAGGGCGCGCCGGGCGCCCAGAACATGAACGAGTCGCTGCGCAGCGCGTTGATCGGCGCCGCACCGGAGTTCCCCGTAAAGGGCATCAAGATCGGCGAGGGCTGGGAGCAGAAGATCCCTCTGAAGATGTCGCAGGGTCCCATCTCGATGGCGATGGACTTTCAGATCAAATACACGTTCCTGGGCTACACCACGGTCAAGAAGACCCGCCTGGCGGTGTTCAAGATGAGCATTGAGCTGGCGGTCAAGGGCAAGCCGGCCAGCGGATTTGGTGGCCAGACGATGAAGCTCGACGGCACAGGCAAGGGACTCGGCTACCTCTACTTCGACCAGGAGGCCGGCGCGCTCTACAAGTCCGAGGTCGAGATGAGCCAGGTCATCAACATGGACGTGAGCGCCCAGGGCCAGAGCCAGAAGATGCGGATGTCCATGAAGACCGAGGCCACGATGGCCCGCAAGTAGCCACCTGCGCGGCGCGGCCCTGTGGTCGTTCGCTTCTGCCTCTACGGTTTCCTCAAGAATCAGCGGTACTTCGAGTCGTTCCTCGCGCTGGCGCTGCTGGCGCGTGGGCTCGCCATTGTCACGAGCGGCGCTCTGCGCCCGCGGTGGGCCACCGTCCCCGGACTCGGTCGGCTTTGTGCGCGTTGGCGCCCAGCCGTGGGCGTGCCGTGTGGGCGCTGGGTTGGGCGTCGTCGCAGAAAAAGCACCAAAACCCCGGCGCTGACAAACGGCCAGCGCCGAGGTTTCGGCGAAAGGAGGAGAGATGGACAATCCCACGTGGGAATTTCAATCCCGACGCGCAGTGCGCCGGAATCGCGGACGGTCCCCCGCCCGCATTCTTGCGGTCCCCGGCTCCCGTAAGGAGACGCGAGGACCTGTTCTGTAAACGCGGGCCCTGCGGCTCGCGGTATGTCTAGCTCAGGAAAGTGCCAGGGGAACGGGCGCTCCTAAAGGAACTCACTTTCTGTTTCCCTTTAGAGCAACCGCTGTGCCACGTCTGTAAGTCGTTGATTTACAACGGCTTTCAAATATCGGGCGAGGTTGGGACGGGTGAGATGGCAGACCAACTATGACGTCGGTGTCACGGGGTGGCGTAGAAACGTGGCACCCCGAACGGCTCTACTGCACGGGCAGGAGCAGCGTCATCGCGGCGGCGAGCAGAATGACAACGGACTGAAGGACCAGCAGCATGAATGCTGGGTTGGACATGTGGTGACGGAGCTTGGCGATCATGTTCTTCTCTTCCTTGAATGAGAGGCAGACCTACGCGTCCAAGCGTTCGGACGGACCGTGCCTTCGCGGCGCCTTATATCAAGGATGGTGCCAATGTTGAAGTCGTTTGATATCAACGGTTTACGGCGCATCGGTCACGACAGGGACTTTGGTTTGTACAAGAATGAGAGACGGAATCTTCTATTGAGTGGCAAATCGAGGGCGGCCGGACCGCGCGAGCCGAACTTGAGGCGGGGGATCTATCCTATGACACGGATGTCGGTGGTGCTGTTTGTGCTCGTCAGTGTCGCTGTCGGTGGGTGCAAGTCAGACGAATGTCAGCGGTTGCGGGGCGACTACGCGCGCCTGGCGGAGGTCCAGAAGGAGCGTTTCGCGCGCGTCGCCGACAACGCCCCGGTACAGATCGGGCTGCAAGTGCACGAGCAGCTGCTGACCGATGTGGTTCACGACGCGCTGACCCAACGCAAGTCCATCTACCGGGCCAACGAGACCGTCGCTGGGGGGAACCGTCTGCTGGCGAACATCTCGTTGAGCCGGGCCACCGTACGTTTTGGGCGCGACTGCGGAGACTGCGTCGAGATCGATGGGCGCCTCGCGATGAAGTCCACGATCACGGCAGGGGGCATCAATGTGTTCCGCGGCACGGGCGGAGCCGATCTGGTCGCGCAGGTGCCGCTGCGATTGGACCTGGACGGGGGTGAGTCCAAGCTCATCGTCGATCTCAAGCGAATCAACATTCGAAAGCTGGCGGTCCGTGGCGCCGGGGGGCCGCTACCGTGGAATCGAATTCTGGCGGGTGCGGCGCAGGACCTCCTTCGCTCGGCCGGTACGGAGATCACCGTCGCGAGCTGGAAGCCGCTGGCCGCGCCGGGCACGACGGTCAAACTGGCGGCGCGCGAGCTGAAGATCTTTCGAAAGGAGGGGACGGCGTGGATCGGCTTTGCCGTCGACGTGCCGACGGCGGGCCCAGCGCTGGAGCCCGAGGCCACCCTGCGCCGAAAGGAGTCCGTGGCGGTCTCGTTCACCGGTGACGTCCTCACGCGGCTGACCCAGGAGATGTTGTTGTCGGGCGCCGTTCCTGCGCGGCTCGACGATGACTTCAAGCCGGCCAAGGGCGGGCACCACCACGTGACGGTCGAGCGGGTCGTTCCCGACGATGACGGGATGCTTACCGATTTCACGATCTGGCGCCTGCCGCCGGACGACGACGCGTGTTACAGCGCCAAGGTGAGGGCGCGGACGCTGCTTCAGGTCAAAGGCGGGCACGCTGTGGGCCAGACGCCGATCCATCTTCGCATGACCGACGGCGAGGTGCTCTCAACCGAGGGCGACGACGGCCTGCTCCAGATCGGATTGTGGCTTCGCTCGGTGTTTGTCTCGGACACGCTGGAGGCCCAGGGCAAGCTGCTCGCGGGGACGACGTTTGAGTTCGGGCCCGCCGGGAAGCTGCATGTCGACGTCCAGCGAATTGAGTACGGCGTCGGGCGCGTCAGCGTAGCCGGCGCCCTCGCCGCGGCTCCCTGACGGCGCGCGCGGCTCAATACAAAGCGATGCGGCGCGCGTCCCAGATGGCTTTGCGGAGGTTGCGCGAGGGCGCGTCGGCGGGAAGGCCTGCGGTCCAGACCACCCAACTGCCCCAGCGCTCGATGGTGAGGCGCTCCTCCCCGTCCGTTCCGCACACGAACTGGCCGTGGGCGCCCCGGCGTACGGTGGCGTCAAAGGAGGGCCGGTGCGCTGCGGTGGCGCGCTCGAGCGCGCCGGCAAACTCGATGGCGTCGGCCTCTGAGTCCCACACCGAGGCGAGCACGCCGAGTACCCGGCCGTCTGCGTGCCGGAACCCCAGGATGCGGTCGCCACCCCAGCCCGCCGCGGCGCGGGCAGCGCTGTCCTTGTCCAGCCCCAACTCGACGAGCCAAAGGCCCAGCTGCAGCTCGCCCATGACGTTGTCGTAGATGGGCGCCCACGGCCCAAAGCCGCCGATGGCCGCGGCCTGCGCCAGCGCGTTCGCGTCCAGGACGACGCCGATAGGGGCTTCACCGGCCAGGTATTTGTCGGGGTGGAGGATGTGTTCGGTCGAGCGTGGCGGGTCCGCGTACGCGGCGTTGACCTTGTCCCAATCGCCGGTTCCGCGCCGTAGTGCCGCGACAAAACCCATGCCCCGGAGGTAGGGGAACACCAGCAGCTGACCGAGCCACGGTGGCGCCGAGGCGAGGGTGGGCGACTGACCCATTGCGCCGGGGTCCATATTCTCGAGCATGGGGGTGATGAATGAGTCGAAGAGGGGCGAGTCGATCAAGCTCGTATTGGCCGGGAGCAGGCCGTTTTCCTGGTAGGTGAAGTCGAACATCAGGATCGTGGCGTCGCCCTCCACCAGGGCCGACGTCGCCAGAGAGAAGTCGTCGTTGCGCTCCCTGCCAAACGGGCCGGTCCTGGGCGGGATGACGGTGGCGAGGTCGAAGTGCTGGTCCTGGATGCCGTGGAAGATCTCGTGGGCGATGGTGATCCGCTGCGTGGCCGGGTCGGCGCCCTGGATGAGGTAGAGCTCGTCGGTCTCGTGGTCGTAGAAGCCGGCGATCTGCTCCGTGAGGAGCTCGACGATGAGTTTTCCGTAGTCGGTCCCGGGCGCGAGCATGCCGAGCCGCACCAGCATGTCGCCGTCGTTGGCGATGCGCTCGGCGGAGTACTCTTCGGCGAGCTTGGTCTCCACGACGGCGCGCAGCTCTTCCCGGCTCTTGAAGCCGTTGGTGATCATGCCTTTGGGCGGCAGGCCTCGGATCTGCCCCACGCGCTCGGCGATCGTGTTCGCCTCGTCAAGGATGTCCTCCGCCCCGGCGTGCGCGGGCACGAACACCCAGAAGGCGAGCGCCAGAAGGCACGCGCTGGCCGGAACCTTGGGTCGCGATTGTGAGCGAGCGGGCCATTGGGTCATAATGCTGACCATGAGTCAGCGTTTCCTTGTTTGCAAGCTCGTTTTGCTCCTCGTCAGCCTCGGTGGTTGCGGCCTCGACATCACCTTTGAAGGTGAAAACCGCGACCTGCTCGAGCGCTATGATCCCGACGCGGGTGTGGCGGCGGCCGATGCGGCGCCGGACACCGGTGAGACGTCTTTCACCGCGCTGGATCATGCGGCTTGGGGTGGGGTTCTGAGCCTGTACATCCAGGCCGCATGCTTCGACTACGACGGGCTGATTGCCAGCGATGAGGCGCAGGCGCTGCTGGACGAGTACCTCGCGCAGCTCGAGCGCGTGGATCTCGGTGGGCTGGACGTGGAGGAGCGCGAGGCGCTGTGGATCAACGCCTACAACGCGATCACGGTCCGCGGTGTGATCGCCGCTCGCGCCGAAGAACCTGCGTTCCGCGTCGATGAGGACGGGTTTGCCTTCTTTCAGGTGCAGCGCGCCCGCGTCGGTGGACTTCATGTGAGTCTCGACATGATCGAACATGTGATCCTGCGCGGCGATGCCTCGCACGCGTCGATCGCGGCTGTGGACGAAGCGACGCGCACCGCCGCGTTGGCGGAGCACGACCTGATTGGGGCCTTCGACCCGCGCGTTCATTTCGCGCTGAATTGCGCGTCGCGGTCGTGCCCCAACCTGCGCTTCGAACCGTACCTCGGGCCCACTCTGGACGCGCAGTTGGCCGCGCAGACCACGGTGTTTCTGGACGACGCCTCCAAGGGGGCCGGCCCGGATGGCATCAGCTCGCTCTTCTTGTGGTTTGGCGGCGATTTCTCCGCCGTAGCACCGGTGGACGACTTCATCGCCATGCACCGCACCGACGGGCTGGACGGGGTCGATACGGACACGTACCTGGATTACCTGTGGTCGCCCAACGACGTGGTCGACGGGGAAGTTGCCTGTGGTGAATAGGTAGGGAGTCTGCGGGGTTGCATCTGCGCGTGAGCAGCGACGAAACACAGTCTGGGTCCGGGCGGGACGCCTCGGTGACGAGCTGGGGCCAGTCGGGGTCTGCGTGGCGGCTGATCATGTGGCTTGTGGTCGGTCCCCCGATGGCGATGGTCGCGGCGTTCGCGGGCGCTCTCGTCACGGCTTTGGTGGTGCTCTGGCCCCTGTACATCCTGGGCGCGGACGGTCGGTTCGCGCAGGCGTCACCCGAGCTGCTGTTCGCCGTCACTGTGCTGGGCTCGGTGCTGGCTGTGGTTGCGCTGGTCCTGCACCTGCCTCGAACGCTCACTCGCCGCGTGTTGCTGAGCGACGAGACTCTGTCGATGTGGAGCGCCGCCGGGCGCAAGACCGTGCCCTGGGCGGAGGTCGTACGCGCGTTCGTCACGACGACCCGCGGGGCCGAGGGCAGCGCGTGCCTGCACCTGTGGACGCGGTGGCGCGAGGTGGCCATTCCGGCCAGCAAGCTCGTGGGAGAAGGGCCGGACTCGGCTGCGGAGTTTGCGGCGTTTGTCCGGGACGTAGATGCGCGGCTGGACCTTCACGGCAAGCACCTGGAGTGCGGTGTCCCCGCCAGCGCGGTCACCCACACCGCCGACGCGGTCCGGTACGCGCTGTTCTGGCCGCATCGCCGCTACCTGGCGAGGCGACTGGCTGGCGCGGCGGACGCAAAGATTGTGGATCATCGCAACGCCCCGGTCGCCATGGCGTTTGGGTGGTTGTTGAGGCCCGCGCCGATGGCGGCGGCGCTAACGGTGGTGGCCGCGACCGCGGTGGTGCGGTTTGCGACGACGGCCACGTGGGCGCCGACAGCCCTGGCGGCCCTCGGCCTCGGGGCGCTGGTCGGACTTCCGGCGTGGAACGCGCTCAAGGATCGTTGGCACCGGCTCATCGACGGCGGAACCATGCGGCCCGAGGAGCTGGTGGGGGGGTCGGGGCTGCCGGTAGAGCTTCCGCCGCGGCTCATCCCTGCGCCCGGTTGCGAGGTCGATTTTGACGGTCGCTCGGTGCGGCGACCGGACGGACGGCGGTTCCACTTCGACGACATCGCGATGGTGGTCTACGGGCCAACGCGCGCGCACGGATCTTCGTCCACGTCTGCCGACGCCGGACTTCCCGTGGAGCCATGGCAGGTGGCGGTGCGGACCCTCGGTGTCCACGGCGCCGAGCACGAGGTCTACCACAACGCCAGCGTGGACGTGATCCGCCACGGCGACCTCGACGGTGGGTACGCGGCGTTCAATTGGGTGCTCGCGCGCGAGGTAGCCGTGCGGGCTGGGGCCGGCCTGCAGCTGGCGCAGGGCCGGGTGGCCGCCGAGCAGGTGGGCAAATCTCTGGTCGAGCGCCTGGCTTCGGATGTGGTCCGCTATGATCCGAGGCCGGTGCGTGCGGCGTTTGGCGATCGACAGCCCGAGATACGTGTGAAGTCGGACGAAGACGTCTTCGAGGCGTGGGGACCTTTGACGCGGTTTCCCGAAGGCTGCGCAACGCCTCCGCTCTACCGGCTCGCCTCGGCCGCGGTCTGTCTGGCATTGACGCCGTGGCTGCCGCCGTTGGGTATGGTCGCAGCCTACCTGTTCGTGACCTGTGGCCACGACCTGATCATGCAACAGCACTTTTTGCGTCCGGGGTTCCGGATGGACCGCGAAGGAGTCTGGGTGCGCGGCGAGAAGCTGGGTTGGGACGAGCTGGAGCACGCGACGCTGTTGCCGGTATCCCCGGGTCCGCTTCTCTTTGCGGGTCCGCGCCGGGTGCTGGTTGCGGGGTACCTCGGTGGGACCTACCGGGAGCGAGCGTGGCTCGGGTGCGCCGCGTGGCGCTGGATTCAAGACCACGTATGTGAGTCCGAGTAGCACGGGCGGGAATCCGGGTCGCGATGACGCCGTTTGTGCTGGGGCCCACGCGGCTCTGGAGCAAGGGGCCCGGGTGCGACGGGGCGGATCTGGAACGGACCGCGAGGAGTCAACAGTTCCGTTGCTGGTGTTGCGCGGCTGTGGTTATATGGAACGGGTTGTCTGTCACCAAGGGGTCGCCGCTGCATGATCGTCGAGTGTGATCGCTGCTCCACGAAGTACCGAGTCCGTGAGGACCGGTTGCCGTCGAATGGTGGCAACATCAAGTGTCCGGGGTGCGCCCACGTCTTCTTTGTGGCGCCGCCGTCGGAATCTGGGTCGCAAGAGCCGAATGTGCCGTCCACGACGACGCCTTCGCAGCTCGTGTCCACCGGCGTGCACCAGCGCGTCGTTGCCGGCAGCGACACGAATGACGCGGCGACGCGCCAGATGGACGCCGCGACGTTGGCCGCCGGCGCCGGGCTGCGCACCGCGTCACCGAGCACGTCGCTCGGACCGCCGGGGGTGGGTCGTCCCGCTCCGAAAGTCGCACCGGCAACGCCTGCCGCGGCTCCGGCCGCCGCGGCGCCTGCGCCGCCTGCGGCGATGCCCGAGGACACAAGCTGGAAGCTCAAGACCAGCTTTGGGCTGGTGTATGATTTTCCAGACACGGCGAGCCTTCGTAGCTGGCTGGCGGCGCGCGACGACCTGGCAGGGTACCAGCTCTCGGGTGACTCGGGCTCGACGTTCAAGGAGCTGACGGCGTTCCCGAGCATCATGTCGGCCGACATGGCCAACAAGCTCCACAGCGACAGCGCCGCACCTCGATCGACCTCGTTTGGCCTGCCGACGATCGGCACGTCGCCCGACAAGATCTCCGGCGGAAGCACGGCGCCGCCGCCGCGACCGAGCGGCCCGAACCGGTTGGTGCTCGATCCGGATCTTCCGGTAGGCAAGACACCTGCCGCGCGACCGAGCAGCAGCAAACAGCGGGCGAAGTCCACGGGGAAACCTGCCTCGAAGAGGCCGGCTCCCCCGTCGCGGCGCTCTGCGTCGTCGTCCGCCGAAGCCGAGCCGCCGGGCAAGAGCCCGTGGGTCGTGCCGACGGTCATTTTCATGGCCGGGCTCTTTGTTCTGTTGGGACTCCAGATCGGCGGGGTGGTCGACTTCAAGAAGATGCTCGGCATCAAGGCTCCCAAGCCCGCGCCGACCGTGGTGGACGAGGGTTCGGGCAATCTGCCACCGGAGAGCGCGAATCCGCGCCGCAAGGTCGAGACCAACGACCTTCCGCCGCCTCCGCGTCGGGCGCCGGCTGCGGACGACTCCGTGGTGCCCACTCGCGAGGCCCAAGTCTACCACTTGCTGGATCAGGCCAAGCAGGAGATGTCCAAGCGGGACTACGATCGCGCCGTGCTGACGCTGACGTCGGCGAAGGCTGTGGCGCCCAACGATCCCGAGGTCTTCCGCTTGCTCGACCGCGCGTACACGCGCCAGGGCGATCGCGACTCCGCGCGCGTTGCGCGGGACCGATTCAAGGAACTCAAGGCCGCCAAAGAGAGCGGAAAAGCTCCCAACTGACGCCCGGTACACGGTTCCATGGATATTCGCTGCCCCAGCTGCAAAACGCTGTACGAGTTCAACGAGAGTCGCATCAAGCGCGGCGCCGTGAACCTCAAGTGCAGCCAGTGCGGCCACGTGTTTCGCGTGGAGGGCCGCAAGAAGGGCACTGCCGAGGCGCCGAAGAAGAGCCGTCGATGGATGATCCGCAAGCAGGATGGTGAGGTCCTGTACTTTCAGGGGCTGACCACGCTCCAGAAGTGGATCATCGACCGCAAGGTCACCCGCGACGACGAGATCAGCCGCTCAGGACGGTCGTGGAAGCCGCTGGGAACCATCGGCGAGCTGTCGAGCTTCTTCCAGGTCGCGGAGAACATCGATCGGCTCCAGCGCAACCGAAAAACGCCGCTGCCTTCGCCGGTCGTTCCGGTCTCGGACGACGCCCCGACCGGCCCCTTTGGTGGGGTATCGCCGGCGGCGGGCCTGGGCATGGCGTCTGCCGTATCCATCACACCGATCGCCGATGGGCGCCCTTCCGCGCCGTCATTGCCGGTGGATCCAGTGCTTCCGCCGACGATCGAGCCGCCGTCGATGGCCGCAGAGCCCGAGTTCTTTGACCCCATGGCGCCGGGGGCACCTGCGACGTCCACAGCGCCGGAGGCACCGTCGCCGCCCACGTCGGGGGAGTGGAGTCTACACAGTGGCGTCGGGGCCCCCCCGAGCTCGCCGTCGGAGCCGGCGCGCGGGCTGGAGGTGGACATCTCGTCAGAGCTGGCCCCGCCGCAGCCGCTGGAGCCGCGCCGGCCGATTCGGGGCTCGTTTGATGATCCCCTGCACGACGACGAGGAGCCGCAACGAGGGTCGGCCGCCCCCTGGGCTGTGCTCGTGTTGTTGGTCATCATCCTGATCCTGGCGCTGGTTTGGATGTACCTCTATCACCCGGGTTGGCTGGGCATCACTGGAACGGTTCGTCCGGTCGCCGCGCGTGACGCCGGTCCTCCGCTGAACTCCGGATTGACAGCGATCCAGGCCGACGGTGGCGGCGCACAGCCCGACGCCGGCGACGGGGGTTCGGATGCGGGAGCCGTCGCTAACGCCGACGTTCCCCCCGCTGTTGACGCCGCCGCTGCTCCCGACGCCGCCGCGGTCGCGGTTGGAGCCACCAAGGACGGCAAGGACGGCAAGGACGGCGAGGACGGCAAGGACGACAAGGACGGCAAGGACGACAAGGACGGCAAGGACGACAAGGACGGCAAGGAAGCGGCAGGCAAGACGCCCGACGCCGCCGTGGCCACCCCGCGCGGGGACGAGCCCGCCCGTGGTGGGTACGAGGGCGCCCTCAAACGCGGCAACCAGGCGCTCAAGTCTGGGCAGGGCCAGAAGGCTCTCAAGGCGTTCAGCGCCGCAGCGTCGTCCAACCCGCGTAGCTCGGAAGCCCAACGTGGCATCGGCTGGGCCTATGTCAGTCTTGGATTGTCCTCCGGCGCGGTGCGGGCCTTCACCAAGGCGATCGCGCTCAACCCGCGGTACGGAAACGCGTACATCGGGCTCGGCAAGGCGCAGCGCATGTCGGGCAACAAGCGGGCGGCGCTCGCCGCCTACGAGAAGTATCTCCGGTTGTACCCGAGCGGCCCAAGCGCGAGCGTCGCCAAGCACCAGGTGGGCAAGCTGCGCGACTCGCTGGGCTCGAGTCCGGCGCCGACACCCGGTAGGTCCGATCCGGACCCGGGGAATGATCCGGGCAGCGCAGAGCCCGCGGATGCGCCGGACGGCCCGCCGTCCGACGCCCCGCCGGGGGCGACCACGGGACAACTGCCCGACAAGAAGCCTTAGTGTACCGCCTCGTCCTGGTGCTGTCGGTGTTGGCTGCCGTCGTACCGGCCTTCGCCTATCTACTCATGGTTCGCTGGCTTGAGCGTCTACGCAGGGAACCGCTGCGCCTGATCCTGTTGGTCATCGCGTGGGGAGCGATCGGTGGCACGGCCTGCGGCGTCATTTTCGCGCGGTGGATGGAGGGGGCTGCGCTGCTGTGGAGACCGGGCCAGCTCGGCACGTTCGCGGAGTACGCGGTCTACGTGCCGCTGGCGGAGGAAGTCGCCAAGGGGCTCGTCCTGATCTGGTTGGCGGCGTCGCCGAGGCTGCGCACGCGCGCGAACGGTCTGGTGTACGGCGTCGGGGTCGGACTCGGGTTCGCCATCACCGAGAACCTCGTCTACTCGATTCACGTGTACAAGACCGGCGGTCTCGAGAGCTGGTACATCAACGTGGTCGTTCGGATGTTGTTTGCGTCTACGGTCCACGCGATCGCATCCGCGCTGTTCGGTCTCGCGCTGGCCTGGGGCCGGATTGGTGTCGCCGGACGTCCAAGGCGGGTCCTCGGGGTGCTGGTTGGACTCGGAATGTCCGTGGCGGTCCATGGGTCGTGGAACGCCATCCACTTCGTCGGTAGCGCGACGGGTGACCAGGCCCTCCCGACGATGGCGTTCCTTGTCACGCCGCTGCTCGTGGTGTTGCTCTTGGGCGTTACCGCGTGGGTTCTGCACCGCGAACGCGCAGTCTGACGGCTTGCGTTGCCGCCGAGGAATTGCATCTGCGGGTCGGCTGTCATACACAGGTCATCCGGAGGCGTTCACCGGTTGCCGCGCAACGGCGCGCGGCGAGACATACGCTGAGGTACCCATGATCTCGACACCTACCGTGACGATTCACGCGGAGGCCAAGCTTCCGACGCGATGGGGCGAATTCCGCATCATCGCGTTCAAGAACACCATCGATGGAAAGGAACACGTGGCCGTCGTCCGTGGCGATGTCCGCGGCGTGGAGGCCGTACACACTCGCGTTCATTCCGAGTGTCTGACGGGCGATGTGTTCGGCAGTCTCAAATGCGACTGTCGCGACCAGCTCGAGAAGGCGCTTCAGACGATCTCGAAACTGGACGCCGGGCTGATCCTCTACATGCGCCAGGAGGGACGCGGCATTGGCCTGGCGAACAAGATCGCCGCATATTCGCTCCAGGACGCGGGAATGGACACCGTTGAGGCCAACGAGCACTTGGGTTTTGACGACGATCTGCGCGAGTACGCAGTCGCCGCCGGCATGCTGGACCTGCTGGGTCCGGCGTCCATCGAGCTGATGACGAACAACCCGTCCAAGATGCAGGGGCTGACCAGCCGCGGCATCGTGGTGTCGTCACGTTTGCCCATCGTGACCCCGGCGAACGAGCACAACCTCTTCTACCTTCAGACCAAGCGCGAGAAGTCGGGCCACCTCTTCGCGGTGTGATTCGTGTGCCCGCGCAGGTGTCTCGATGTGCTCCAATGTGACAAGTCCCCTTGACGATGTGGGTTGGCGTCTCTACGCTTTGTGAAGTCGTGCCGCGCGAGCGGTCACCGGTTGGTTCGAGCAGGAAAGTCCCAGGGGAACGGGCAACTTCACACTGCTAGGGCACATCGGAGCGACGAATGCGTCTCACATACATGCAACTGGATCTGCGCGTCGCGCGGTACCAGCGGACCTGTAGTCTCGATCCCTCTACGTTCGTGAATTTCCAAGAGCGCGTCGCGCTGTCGTGGTTGTTCCACGATTTCGCGATGGACGGCGTTGCTCTGCTACCGGAAGACGTGGAGCGCGCACTGTCGTTTGCAGAGCCGCGCCATCACTGTGACGGCGAGCGTCTGTCGACGATCCGTCGCAAGCTGGACGCCATTCGTTGGGTTCAGGGGTTTGCGGAAGAACACGAGGGCCCGCTGGACCTCGAAGACCTCAAGAGATTTCACGCCGCGGTCTGTCGCCCCGACGATCCGGCGGCAGGACGTTATCGCAAGAACGAGGGCCCGATGCTGCCCTACGTCCACTCCACCTCCAAGCAGGCGAGCATCTCGTACCGACTGCGGCGCTTGGTGGAGTCGATGGAGACGGAGTTTGAGCCGATGCACCCCGTGCGTGCGGCGTCCCTGATCCATCACGAGTTCATGGCCACATGGCCGTTTGACATGCGGACCGGTACCGCGGGGCGCCTGCTCCTCAATTTCATCCTTCTGCGCGGAGGTCTCCCCCCCGCGGTGATCCACGCGCGCAACCGCCACGCGTATTTCAGCGCGCTCGGCGGCCACCCTGAGGGGATGGTCTCGGTCGTTCGTGAGGCGATCGACATGACGCTGGACTGCGCCGAATCCCTCCTGCAGGTCCGCGTGGCCTGACGCCGCGCGAGAAAGATCGGTCCCTTTGCGAAGGAACCGTGAACCTGCGGGTACCTACGATTGATCCGAGGAGGACAATCGTTGCTCTATCCCGCGCCCCACGCAGTGCAAACCGTACGTGACGTCGAGGCAATCGGCGCCTGGCGCACTTGGGATTGGAGTGCGGGGCCTCCGATGTCGAAGAAGTGTGTACGACGACGGCGAACCCCTCGCCCCGCGACCTGCGTGCGCACATGAGACTCCCGCTCCTGCTCCTGCTCACTGCCCACTGCTGGCTGGTAGCCGCGCCTGCTGTGGCCGCTGCTGGGGAGTGCGGTCCGGTCGCCCGCGTGAACGGCGATGGCGCGCTTCCGGCCACGGTGACGACTCTGCTGCTCGAACAGGGTGTTTCGCCTGCCCCGACTCATTGCGAATCGGTGGTCGCGACGCTGACCCGAACGCCAGACGGTCTCTTGCTGCGAATGGAAGACGCGGAGGGACGCAGCCAGGAGCATCACGTGGCCAACGCTGCGGTGGCCGCGGTGGTGATTGAGTCATGGGTGCGGGACGACCTCTACGCCTCTCTCTTGCCGATCCCAAGCGCGCCGGCCAGCCTCCGCGTCGGCGCGTCGGCTCCGGCGGCGACCGCTCCGACAACCAGCTTGTCGATCGGCTTTGGCGCCAACGCTGGCGGCGCCAACGATGGAACCTTGTGGGGCGGGGCGTCGGCCGCTGGCTGTGTGCGGTTGGATCGTCTGTGTGTGGGAGCGCTGGTGCGTTTTGTCTCCGACGTGGACTGGATTGGGGAGTCGGCAAGGCTTCAGAGCAACCGGCAGGGGTACGAGGCCGCCCTCACCGCGGACTTTCCACTGGAGCTCGGCGGTGTGCCGGTTGTGCCCGGAGTGGGACTCGGCTTCCGCACCCTGGAGACTGTGGCGGACGAAGACGTGTCGGACGCGCGAGTCGCAGTCCAGCCAAGCGATCTCCTGATCGCCACACACCTGCGCAGCTACCTTCCGATGGACGACAACTTCCTCCTGGAGTTCTCACTCGGCCTGGATCTCTACCCCACGGCGCACACGAGCCACTACAAGGTCGGCGAGGTCACATTGGCTGGCGATCCGATCTGGACTGCCAATGCCGGCGTCGGTTTCCGGATTGGTGCGTGGTGAGCAACGTCGTCCGCATGCGCAGGGTCGAGGGTCGGCCTGAAGAGATGTCCGACGAGGCGCTGCTGGCCGCATGCGCGACGGGTGAGCAGGCTGCTCTGGCGGCGCTGTTTGATCGGCACCATCGAACGGTGTTGCGCTTTGTGGCCCGCGCGTACGGGGTCGACGGTGCCTCTGCGGACGACGTCCTGCAGGTCGTCTTCCTTGAGATCTACAACCACGCGGCCCGGTTTGAGGGGCGTTCCGCGCCGCTGTCGTGGATGCTCGGCATCGCGGCGAACGTTACCCGGAAGCACCTGCGTTCGGCGGGTCGGCGGGCGCGGCTGGTGGTCGCCTATGGCTCCGACGGGACGCAGTCGCAGACGCCGGCGGAGCCCGACCGCGCGTTGGAACGGCGCGAGCGGGTGGCGCGCCTTCAGGCGGCGGTCGACGCGTTGCCAGAGGCCCTGCGCGAGGCGTTTGTGCTGTGTGACGCTGAGGGGGTCTCGGGCGTCGAGGCCGCGCGCATCCTGAATCTGAAAGAAGGTACGTTGTACCGCCGGCTGCACGACGCGCGCAGACGGCTGCGCGCTGCGCTCGGAACGCTGAGGGAATCATGACACACGCAGGCCCATGCCCCTCCGAGCAGGAGCTGTCCGACGCCTTCACCGAGGGGGGAGACGACGCGCTCTACGAACACCTGGCCCAGTGCCCGGCGTGTTGCGGCCAGTGGGATTCGCTCGACGATCTGCGCGATCTGGCGTCGGGCTTGCGCTCGCCCGAGCTCGTCGGTGCCGAGGTGGAGGCGACGCGGGCGGCGCTGCTGTCGCGGGTGGACAGACAGGCGCCTGCGCGTCGCCCCTTGCGTCGCATCTCGTACATGATTCCCGCTGTTGCGGCTGTGGCTTTGGCGCTGGCCGTCACTGGCGCGGCGGTCTGGTTCTGGGCCGAGCGCACGGAGCCCGCCGTCGGCACTGCACATGAGCCAGCGTATCTGTCCACTGTGCATGCGCAGGAGGGCGCGCACTACGCGCTGGTCTCGGGCGCTCCCAATGAGATCATCCGTCTCCACTCTGGCCGCGTGACGGTGGCGGTGGACAAGCTTCAGGCCGACCAGCGGCTCCGGGTGCTGACAGGCGATGCCGAAGTGGAAGTCCGTGGAACGGTCTTCGACGTGGAGGCCAAGGACGACACGCTGGTCGCTGTGCGGGTGATTGAGGGTGTGGTTGAGGTCCGCCGGGGCGGCGAGACGCACACACTCGGAGCGGGCGAGCGATGGGACGCCCCGGCGCTCGCGACCGTTGCGCCCGTGGTGAAGGACGACAAGGCGATGGCGCCCGAAGGTGGGGCGATCGAAGTCGCCGGGGGAACGGGCGATGACGCGCGCGTCGATGACCCTCGCGTCGGTGACGATGGGACGGATGGCAAGCATGTGGACGCGGCTCGGCCGCGGGGCGGCGTAGAGGTGGCAGGGGGCGTGGGGGACGACGCTCGCCTGGAAGGTGGGCGTGCCGCGCGGCCCGTCCGCGAGGGCCGCCGAAATGCGGCCAGGGCACAGGTGAAGCGGCCAGGTGTTGACCGCGCGCGGGACCCGGCGCCGGCGCGAGTGCTGGATCCGAGGCCAGTCGCGGCGCAGGAGATGGAGCTCGCCCCGGAGAAGGTTGCGCCTGCCGCCGAGCCCGATCCTACCGAGGCGGAGCGTCACTTTCAGGATGCCTGGCGCGCGTTTGAGGCCGGGGACCACCGCGAGGCTGCGCGGGCGTTTGGCCGGGTCGGTGACAAGGGTCCCAGTGGGACTCTGGCCGCGGACGCCGCGTTCTGGCGCGCGGTGGCGCTGGACCGGGCCGGTGAGTCCGAGCGTGCTGAGGCGGCGCTGGGTGCGTTCCTCCGGGGGTGGCCGCGAGGTCGTCGCAGTGGGGCTGCACGGGCGATGTTGGGGTGGAAGCGCCTGCGTGCCGGCGACGCCAGGACCGCCCGCCATCTGTTTCGCGCATCCCTCAATGACCCGAGCCCGAAGGTGCGGGCCAGCGCGCAGGCAGGTCTCGAGGAGGCGGATCTCCGGCTTGAGCGAGCCAGGTGATCCTCGCGGACCGCGGCTTGAGGACGGCGTACTCCTGGTCGTCGGATGCCAGCTGCACCGTGGCTCAGGTACCCGGGCGTCTCAGCGCAAAGACCGCGCGGCTGTAGTCAGGCTCAAAGGCCTGGTACGGGTCGTCCCCCTGGGCCAGGTGCAGGACGCCGACATCGCCGCGCCTGCGCGTCTTGTCCAACAGGTCCGCCACCAGCTCGAACGTGCGGTTCGAGCCCTGGATGAACGAGTCGTACGCGTAGACGTGCTCCATGAGGTGGGTCAGGGCCTTGTCGGGCGCGGAGGGGGTGAGCCGGGTTGCCGGCCCTTGCTCCAGGGAGACGATGCCGCGGACGGGATACGGACGCGTGGTCTGCGCGCCGTCAAACTGCCCTTCCCAGTCCCAGAATGGGCTCGGCCATGCCTGCCAGGCGCCGTCTTCGTCCCGTGTGAGCACGCTGAGGTCGTCGCACAGGGCAATCTGGCCGGGTGAGTGGCTCACCAGCGTCGACTTGCCGGCGCCCGCCGGACCGAAGAAGAGGTAGGCGTCACCGTCGTGCACGGTTGTGGCTGCGTGGACCATGATTCCCGGCGCGCACGCCGGGTCCGTCATCGCGAGCCAAAGGAGCATCTGCAGGCAGGCGTCCACCGCCAGCCCCGAGGGTGCCACTTCCCCTTCGATGACGAAGATCGATGGCGTCAGCGCAGCGTCGATGTCGTCGCGAAAGACACGCCAGCTGCCGAACCCCTCGTTGACCGCCTTGAGCGTACGATTCTTGGCGCGCCCGGGTCGCGGCCACGTCCCGCCCGCGGAGGCGAGCGAGAGCGCCACGTCCTCCTCATCGACGCAGGCGGGGTCGTCGCAGATGAACTGGGCGAAGCGTCGTGTCAGCCACTCCGGCCCCAGAGCCGGCGCGGTCTCGCCCGTGATGGTGAGTCTGGCCAGATACGGGCCAATCTGAAGGGATTTGTCGTACTCCACGGTGACCCCCGACCGCGCATCGCGCGGCACGGGAGTGAGACTAGAGAGGCCTCCGGGCCGTGTCCAGTGGAAAATTCCACACTCTATTGCGGGCCCCTCATTGGTTCACGTGGAACGTGGCGCGTACCGAGGCGTTCGATTCGCCTTCGATATCGACGGTGACGACGTTTGCTCCTTGTTCGAGGACTACGTTCTGCCAACGGAAGTGGTCGTCGCGGGCTGTGTCGTAGCGCGGAGTGGCGTCGCCCACGCGCAGGGAGGCAAGTGTGCCGTCGGGGACGGACGCGCCCACTTCGATGTCGATGAGTTCGGACTGCAGCGTGTCACCATCTCTGGGTCGGACGAACTCCGCGGTACGATCAGGTGTTTGACCGCTCAGGGCGATGTTGACCTCGTCGCTGACCGTTCCGCTTGCAGGGTGCTGGACCCTGCAGGCCCAGGCGCCAGGGAGCAGCGTCGCCACGAGGAGGAACGGTCGATCCACGGCCTGGATTGCGTCCGACTCGACGCTGAACACCGTGTCGTGGGCTGGGCGACACGCGAGATGTACGTCGCCGCTGATCCCGTCCGACTCGACAATAAACTCGAGTTGGATGCCGTCGCTGCGGGTGTCTGAGTCGTCCCCTGCCGTCAGGTTTGCCCCGGGAAGGGGCGACGTGATCTGCAGGGTGCGGGCGGTGCCTTCGGAACGGAATGTGACCCGTCGCACCGTGGCGTTTCCACAGCGATCAACAGCCTGGACGGCCAGAGTGTGCTCGCCCGCGGCGAGTGTCACTGCGAGCTCGACCGCGCCGTCGCCCGGCACCTCCACCTCGGGTCCGTCGTCGACCGCGACGGTCGTGAGGTCGGCTCCCGCCACGCCCAGGCGTACCGGGATCGTCAGCCCGTCTGAGGTCTGCTCAACGCCCGGGGTAGCTGGGTTGATTGTGGCGCCGTCCTCCGGAAAGACCAGGTTGAGATCTGGCGCGATCGCGTCGACCTCGTAGACGAACTCAGGCGTGCGGCCCCGGCGGCTCGTGCCGGGTTCGGAGGCGGTGGCGTACACGAAATTGGGCCCTTCATAGAGGTCCACGATCAGATCGACCACGCGGCCACCGTGGTCCACCTGGTGGGCCTGCTCCTCCACGACCAGCGTGACCCGGTCGCAGTCGCTGTGGAGTCGGAACTGGGCTTGCACCCCGATGCGGTCAGGGTTCATGTCTGGCCCGTCCGCCGTGGCGTCACACGCGCCTGTGGGGATGGGCTCAAATGAGACGGCGCAGTCGGTAGCAACGTGGTGAGGGACGAGGTCCGGAGTGGGTGTTGGGGCGCGTGACCGGGCAGGTGTCAGGTCCGGTACGTCGGTGGGCGAAGCTGGAGTGGCGGGATCGCCGCAGGCGGCGAGCCAGAGGAACAATACGCAGAGCTTGTGTCGCGCCCTCATGGACGGTCGCACACCCAGTGTCGCCGGCGCGTCGCCCGGCGGGACGTGCAGACCGGTTCAGGTTTTGCGGCGGAGCGCGAACACTCCGAGCAGGAGCAACATCGGCAGGATGTTGCCGCCCCCTGAACCTGTGGCGCACGCGCAGCCGTCTTTCTTGGCAGGGATCGCAGGTGTGGACGGGGGGACCGCCACGGCGTCGGGCGCGAGTGCAGTCTTGACCGCGCCCACACCAGCGGGAGGCATGCGGACGAGAAACTTCAGGTCCTCTGGGCTCTTGTAGTCGCGCTGGAGGCCAAAGGCCTCGTTGAGCAGGGCTCTGGCCTCCTGGTTTTTGCCGAGATCGCGGCGAACCAGGGCGAGATAGGGCAGCGCGTGGGGTCGCGCGATGTTGCTGCCTTCCATGTGCTCGGTGAGGAGTTTCTCCGCCTCCGAGGCGCGGCCGAGTTGGCGCAGCGATTCTGCCCGGGCGAGCACGGACCAGGTCTGCCCCCGCGGTCCCGCGATGGCGTGGGTCAAGAGCTCCTCGGCCTCTTTGGCCTTGCCTTCAAACAACAGCGCCAGGCCCATGCCGTAAACCACCTGTGGGGCTGTCGGCTTGTTCCCAACCTTGCCGACGATGACCTTGCGCGCCTCGTCGGGTTTGCCGGCCAGGGTCAGGCACATGGCCTTGCCCTGGATGGCGAAGGCGTCGTTGGGTCGCGCCACGAGCAATTTGTCGTAGATGGCCTCGGCCTCGGCGGTTTTGCCGAGCGCCAGGTACGTACTGGCGAGGTTGAACCGGCCGGACGCTGCGTTTGGGTTGGTCCGGCCGTAGGTCTCGAGCAGGGGTGCTGCGTCGCTGTAGCGGGCGTCCGTCGTGTAGATGACCGCGAGGTTGTTGAGCGCTGTGCGGTTGAGCTTCTCGAGCGCCAACGCCTCCTTGTACCACTTCTCCGCGGTCGCGCGGTCGCCCAGGCCGTGGAGCTGCCCGAGACGGACGCGCATGGCGACGTTGCCCTTGAAGGAATCAGCGCCGCGCGCGAGGACTGTCTTGGCGTCCTCCTGTCTGCGGCTGCGCTCCAGCATCGCGCCGTAGAACACGATGAGGCGCTCGGTGGCAAGCGGGCCGTTGCAGACGCCCTCCAGCATCTCCATCGCTTTGTCGTGGCGATCAGTCTTGGCGAGTATCTCGGCGAGCTGAATCGTCGCCAGCTCATGTCCGGGCGCCTTGGCGAGCACCTCGCGCAGGAGCTTCTCGCTCTTCTCGACCTGTTTGGCCTTCAGGGCCTCACCGGCCTGCTCGAGCTTCTTGGCGATGAGTTTCTGCTCCTTGGCCGACAGGGGCGCACGGGCCGGCTTCTCCGCGGGGGGCGGACCGGCGTCCTGGGCCGCAGCGGTGATCGGAAGGGACAGGATGGCGAGGGCGATGACCAGGGTGTACAAACGCATGCTCAGTGTCTTACTTCGGGTGCGCGAGCGTGGCAATCCGACCGACCATGTGATAGGTGGCGAAGGATGCTCGACGCGCTCTATGCACATCGCCTCGTGTTCGTCACCGGCAAGGGGGGCGTAGGCAAGAGCACCCTGACCGCCGCGCTGGGGATGCACGCCGCGCGGTCCGGTCGTCGCACCCTGGTGTGCGAAACGGACACGTTCAGCGCCATGGAGCCGCTGCTGGCTGTGGGGCGGCCCGTGGGTCACCAGCCCGTCGTCGCGGCGCAGAACCTCTGGGCGTGCAACATCCAGAGTGAGCAATCGCTGGCAGATCTGGTGCATCGGTTTGTTCCGTCTGCGCGCCTCGCGAAGGCCGCGGTCAGCAACCGGCTCGCGCGGCTGTTCTTCCGCACGGCGCCGTCGATGTACGAGCTCAGCGTCCTGTACCGAATCAAGAGTCTGATGGACGAGCGGGACGGCGACGGGCCGCGCTACGACACCATCATCATCGACCTGCCCGCCACAGGGCACGCCATCACGTTCCTGAGCGTGCCGGAGACCGCCAACAAGGTCCTTCGGGTCGGGAGCGTTGCGGAGATGTCGGCGGAGCTCGCCGCCCAACTGCGCGACCCGAACATCACCGATCTGGTGATCGTCTGCATCCCTGAGGAGATGCCGGTCAACGAGTCGATCGAGCTGCACAAGGCTGCGCACGACAAGCTCGGGCTGCTGGCGGAGACGATCTTCATCAATATGGTGCGGCCTGCGCCCGTACCGGAAGACGGCCGGGCCGCGTTGGAGTTCCTGGCGGACAAGTTCGAAGACGAACCCGGCCCCGGCGGCATTGGCGTCCTCGCGGAAGGCGGGGAACTGGGGCTCGATTGGAGTCGGCAGGACCGCGAGTACATCGGGAAACTGCACCGTGGCATTCAAGGTGCGAATTTCATCGAGGTCCCGTACATTTATAGAAATGAATCGGACGTGGACCTCATTCGCCGCATCGCGGACCATTTGAACGCGCCATGAACTTCACGGATCTGCTCAAGGAAGGTCGTCTGGTGGTGTGCTGTGGGTCCGGTGGCGTCGGCAAGACGACCACCGCGGCGGCGCTCGCCCTGCGAGGTGCGATGGCGGGGCGCAAGACCGTCGTGATCACGATCGACCCCGCCAAGCGGCTCGCGAACAGCCTTGGGCTCGAGACGCTCGGGGACACGCCGCAGCGCATCGACCTGGGGGCCCTGGACGCCGAGCTCGCGGCACAAGCGGGCGACGGCGAAGTCTGGGCGATGATGCTCGATGTGAAGAAGGCATTTGACGACCTGATACGGCGGTTGGGCCCCGACAGCGGCGCCGTGGATCGGATTTTGAACAACCGGCTGTACCACCTGATGAGCACGGCGTTGCACGGCGTGCTCGAGTACGTCGCGGTGGAGAAGCTCTTTGAGCTGTACACGGGCGGCTACTACGACCTCATCGTGCTGGACACTCCGCCGACCAAGAACGCGCTGGACTTTCTGGAGGCACCGCAGCGCGTCGCGCGGTTCTTCGACCGCGGCGTGGTGAAATGGTTTCTCCCCAGCGAGAAGAAGGGGATCTTCGGTCGCATCTTCCAGCCTGGATTGGTCGTGATCGGGCTGATATCCCGCATCCTTGGGGAGAAGTTCACCACAGACCTGACGGAGTTCTTCGACTCAGTGTCCACCATCATCGATCCGTTGCAGCAGCGCGGTGAGATGGTGGAGTTCATCCTTCGGGACCCGCAGACGGCGTTCATCATCGTCACCGGCGCCGACCCCCGGCGGATCGAGGAGGCGATCTACTTCCACGACAAGCTCGGCACCCTGGACCAGAAGGCGACGGCGTTCGTGGTCAACCGCGTCTGCACCGGTTACGACGAGGAGCATGCGGAGACCGTGGCGAACATGACGCCCGAGGAGTTCGCGCAGCTTGTGCAGGCGATGGCGCCGGTCGCGGACGAAGAGGGTGTGCGTCGGCTGGTCGATCAGCTCGGCGACTATTACGGGCGGTTGATCAAACTCGCCGACCGCGACCACCGCGGGATCAAAGTGTTGTCAGACCGCGTCGGCAAACGGATTCTTCGGCTGGTGCCGTTGCTGCGCGAGGATGTCCATGACATCCACCAGCTGCTCAAGATCGGTGACTATCTTGTGGCTGATCCGGCCCCAGCCTGATCGTGGTCCCGCCACGGTACAGATGCCTGCGCGGCGCGATGGTGGTCGTCTGGCTCGGCTGCGTCTGCTGGACGCCGCGGGTTTGCGCGCAGGCTGTTGACCCCTGGTTTGGCCGGGACAAAGCGCTGCACTTTGGGGCCTCGGCGACGCTGGGGACCGGCGGGTACGTCGGGGGTTCCCTGGTGCTTGACGAGCCATGGCAGCGCGCGGTGGCGGGTGCGGGTTTGTCGCTCGGGCTCGGGACGGCCAAGGAGCTGTACGATTTGGCCGGCTACGGCCACCCGTCCTGGCGCGACATGACCTGGAATGTGGTCGGCACCGCGCTCGCGGTCGGCCTCTGCTGGACCGTGGATGTGAGCTGGTAGTCCCTCCCGATGGAGGCTATCAGGGCTTACCGGTCTTGGTTTTCCACTCGCGGTAGCGCTGGTTCTGCACGTTGCGGAGCTCCTGTCGCATGGCCTTGATCTGCCCCTGCAGGCGCCGCTGCCGCAGCAGCTCCTCGT